>QIJG01000330.1 GCA_003232715.1 Nitrospirota bacterium | reverse complement strand
TGGATGCCCGCGGAGAAGGGACTGATGAAAGCAGGATAGAGAACTATGAAGAGATTCCGTCTCATGGTGTGAGGGCTGTTGTGGATGGCAGAGAGATTTTAGCCGGTAATGACAGGATCCTTCATATGGATGGATACGACATCGACCATGATACATGTCAGGTGAGGGGTACGGTCGTACATATTGTCATTGCCGGAAGGTATGCAGGCTATATCCTGCTTGCCGACAAAATAAGACCGGAGGCCCGTGAGGCACTTAAGGAACTCAGGGCTAAAGGGGTCCGGAAAGTGGTGATGCTTACAGGAGACGGCAGGGATGCAGCGGAGTTGGTTGCCACGGAGTTGGGGATAGATGAGTTTCATGCCGAGTTGCTGCCCCAGGATAAGATCAGGATTGTCAGGGAGTTGGAGGAAAGTATTGACAAAAAGCGGGACAAGATAGGCTTTGTCGGAGACGGTATTAACGATGCGCCGGTGCTTGTGGCCTCTGATATCGGAGTGGCGATGGGGGGGCTCGGCTCTGATGCCGCTATTGAGGCCGCAGATGTGGTGCTCATGAAGGACAGGTTGACGGGTCTGCTTGATGCAATTGTATATATCGAGAAGGACACGGAAGATCGTTTTCATCAACATAACCATGGCCCTGACGATCAAGGGGTTTTTTATAATATTCGGTGCCTTCGGCATGGCAACCATGTGGGAGGCGGTTTTTGCAGATGTGGGTGTTGCCGTTCTTGCAGTACTGAATTCAACGAGGATTCTTAAGGCTTGAGGATATCAACAAGGCTCTTTCTTTACATATTCACCCTGATGCTCCTCCTTTCCGCAGCGCTTGGCTATATCTCCGTAAAAGACGAGAGATACCACCTTTTAGGTGAGGTCAGATCAAGGGCATGGATGTTGTCACGGACCCTTTCCGCCACCTTTAAGTTTTATCACCGGGAAGACCGGCATTTTACAGTTGAGGATCTTGTCCGCGCTATTACTCCGATAGATGAAAATGATGTACTGGTTATAAATGTTTATGACAAAAACGGCAATCTTCTGGATTTCTCACGCAGCAATTGTACAAACATTCAGTGTCCTCACAGCAGTATCGATATGGAAGGGCTCCAACAGGGAGGCAGGGAAAAGACCTTTAGTGCCGGAAAGAATGAATTAATCTCCGTGATCAGCCCTATCCGGAATTTAAACGGGGTAGTACAGGGGGCTGTTGAGGTTATACTATCTCTTGGATACATTAATATTGGGCTTTCAGCAGTAACGAGGAGGTTTCTGCTGTTTACCCTGATTGCCGGATCACTGCTTGGTGCCGCCACCTACCTTATAAGCAGATGGAGCATATCCGTTCCTATAAGGAGGCTCAAGGAGGCATCGGAAAAACTGGGCGAGGGCGACCTTGGTCTCCGTATTGAAAAAAGCGGGGTGGTGGACCTGGATGAGCTGATTGATGATTTTAACCGGATGGCCGAGAATCTGGAGCAGCAGTATATAAAGAAGGAGAAATTTTTCAACGAGAAACTAAGACTTGAACGAGGGCTTCGCCATTCGGAAAAACTTGTCTCAATAGGACAGCTTACGTCCGGTCTTGCACATGAGATCGGCACTCCCCTGAATGTTATAAGTGGCCGGGCGGAACAACTGATGGGAAAGCTTCCGGAGGACCATCCTGAAAGAGAGGGGCTTAAGACCATAATACGGCAGGCAGACCGGATCTCGGAGACCATCCAGCAATTGCTCTCCTTTTCAAGAAAGCCCCCGACCGCCTTTAAGGAGCTTAACCTGAAGGACATAATTAATGAGGCATTTTCCTTGTGCAAACTCAGACAGAGAAGAGAGAGTCTGCCCCTGAGTCTCGAATATGAAGTCTCTGCTGAAGGGTTTTTTGGTGACGAGGATGGTTTCAGACAGTTGTTTGTCAACCTGATGCTCAATTCATTGCATGGTATGAAGGATGGTGGCAGGATCAGGATTACTGCCTCCGAAGAGATTGACAATAACAGGAAATTCATGCGGATATGCTTTGAAGACAACGGTCCCGGTATACCCTCTGAGCACAGGGCAAGGGTTTTTGATCCCTTTTTTACGACAAAGGATGTGGGTGAAGGGACCGGTCTGGGGTTGTTTATTGTTGCCAACATAGTTCAGGAGCACAGTGGAACCATTGAGATTGATGATTCGTATGAAGGTGGGGTAAGATTTGTTATGAGGTTTCCTGCGGAGCGTGACAATGGATTGCAGCAATATGGATCGCAGCAATAGAGAGGCGAGTAGTTTATTGCCCCGGTAATAAACTGCCCGGATACAGGGATGAATGGTTGCTGGAAGCGATATGACAGACCCTTCACTCATTCTCGATGGACATCGTGTCCATCTCCG
>QIJG01000220.1 GCA_003232715.1 Nitrospirota bacterium | reverse complement strand
GACTCATCCCTACTACATCCTGGAAATTAAGGAAAAAGGGGATTCCATGGTACCTTGGGGAGACCTTTAATGCAGCAATAGGACAGGGATATGTCTCGATCACCCCTGCCCAGGCAGCCCTGATGATATCTGCCATAGCAAACGGGGGCACTGTTTACAGGCCTGAACTGCTCAAGGACCAGCCGGGCCCGGAGCCGATAGCAAAACTCAGCCTGAGCCCGAAGACACTCAGGATAATCAGGGACGCCCTGGTAGGGGTGGTTGAGGACAGAAAAGGCACGGGCTGGAGGGCAAGGTCGAAAATAGTCAGAATTGCAGGCAAGACAGGAACCGCCCAGGTCATCAAGATCCTTGGAGCAGTGAGGAAAAAACTCGCAAACAAGTACAGGGACCATGCATGGTTTGTTGCATACGCACCGGCTGATAATCCTTCAATAGCCCTCTCTGTCTTTGTTGAGCACGGCGGGCATGGCGGAAAAACCGCAGGCCCTATTGTAAAGGCAACTATTGAAGCATATATGAAATCATCAGGATATCATGTTGAGACACCGGCTAAGAATTAATTACCAGAGCATCCGGAACTTTGACTGGTTCATGTTTTCCATTCCCATGGTCCTGACACTCCTTGGGATAATGACGATATACAGTGCCACAAGGTCTGTTCTGGATACCCAGCCATCGTTTTATGTAAGGCAGTCGATATGGCTGGTCCTCAGCATCATAGCCCTTTTTGTCTCTGCAAGTTTTGATTACAGAAAACTTATCGGCTTTGCCTATCACCTGTACGGAATCGGCTTAATCCTCTTGTTCCTGACTATACTGCTTGGACATACAGGCTTGGGGGCCCAGAGATGGCTCAGTATAGGATCGGTCAGTTTTCAACCCTCGGAGATGTTCAGGATAGCTATTATAATCGTTGTAGCTAAATATCTAAGCTTAAAACGTTCACCCCTTTCGGCCTCTCCCCTGATAACCCTCCTGTTCCTGTTTCTATTGCTACCTTTCTGCCTTCTTTACAAGCAACCCGATCTTGGCACAGCAATAACATTAGTCGGAATAGTTGTGTTAATGGTGCTGGTAAAGGGAGTGCAGAGACGTATTCTTGTCAGTGTGTTGCTGATAATTATAATCTCGATTCCTTTTGCCGGAAACCTCCTGTGGGAAGGGCTGAAAGAATACCAGCGCAACCGACTGGTTGCATTTATTGACCCACAGGTCGATCCAAAGGGCATAGGATACCAGATTGAGCAGTCCAAAATCACAATAGGTTCCGGGAAGATTTTCGGCAAGGGATATCTCAAGGGCACGCAGGGACCATTCCGGTTCCTGCCCGAAAAGCATACGGATTTTATATTCTCGGTTTTTTCGGAGGAGTGGGGGGCCGTTGGCTCTGTTGTTGTGATCAGCCTTTATCTTTTATTAATTATACGGGGATATGAAACCGCTTTTTATGCAAAGGATGAATTCGGTACACTCCTGTCCATCGGAATCAGCACCATGTTTCTTTTATATGTCTTTATCAATATCGGTATGACCATGGGACTGATGCCCGTAGTAGGCATTCCATTGCCGTTCTTCAGCTATGGCGGCACGGCATTGCTTGCCAATTTCATATGTGTGGGCCTCCTGATAAATGTGCGGATGAGACGGTTTATCCTCTTTTATTAAGGCTGATTTTTTTGTTATAATGACCATTACCTTTAAACGCATGACAACGGCGGTGTAGCTCAGTTGGTAAGAGCATGCGGCTCATATCCGCAGGGTCGGGGGTTCAAATCCCTCCACCGCCACCAACT
>QIJG01000333.1 GCA_003232715.1 Nitrospirota bacterium | reverse complement strand
ATGATTGCATTAAAGGAAAAATCTCACAACATCAAGGATTATAAGCTCCTGCCCGAAGGGGCACCTTATCAATTAATAGAAGGAGAGCTTGTCATGACCCCTGCACCAAACCCAAGACACCAGATAATATCAGCTAATCTGATGTTGATGAAAGAGAAGAAGGTATAGTCCTGTATTCACCCATTGATATCTATCTGGATAACGAAAACGTATACCAGCCGGATATTGTTTTTATCCCGAATCAGAGACGGGAGATAATAAAAGACGACGGCATTTATGGTGCTCCCGACCTTGTCGTAGAGATCCTCTCGCCGTCTACCGCATATTATGATTTAAGGAAAAAATTCAGGATTTATGAAAAATACGGGATTCGGGAGTACTGGATTGTTGACCCTGAAATGGACTCTGTAGATGTATACTTAAATGAACAGGGTCATTTTTCATTGACAGGCAAGGCAGAAGGCAAAGGAGAGCTTGAATCCGCCGTTCTGAAGGGGTTTAAAGTGACACTGAACGAGGTGTTTTCGAGGATGTGAAAAGGGTAAGGGAGAGGCTGTGAGGCAGGGTGTGTAATCAGTTACACAATATAAGAAGCAAACTACACAACGACTTCTGTTTTGGAATAAAAGTCCTTGAAACATAAGGAAAAATTCCGGGCACTTTATTTGCTTCTATAATTAAAAAAACTTAAGGAAAAAATCTGATACAAGCAGAAACGCAAGCAGAAACGCAAGCAGAAACGCAAGCAGAAACGATAGATTCCTAACGGAAAATCCATATTAAACAAATAGTTGTTAGACCCTGAAACAAGTTCAGATTGACAACCCGGGACATTTTACGATTTCATTCAAACTATATTATCAGGAACTGCTCAACCGAGGTTGCAATATAATAAGGGGCCGGGATGATAATGAAGAGATACCTGAGAGAAACTGAAGGTGTAACATTAATTGAGCTTATTATTGTGGTAGCAATAATGGGCATTGTAATCTTTGCACTGGTTGCCCCGGAAATCGGGCGTTTCAGGTCAAATTACAACGTGCGCTCCTGCGCAGGGTTGCAAGGGCAATGGCGATAAAGGAGAACAGGCAGTATCTCATTGTCTTTCAACCGGCAGGGACTCCGGACAGTACCGTCAACCCCCGGGGCAGGTATCTGACAGGGTTTGACTTTGACGGGGACAATAACCTTATTACGGTAAGCACTAAGAACAACGGCGACACATTCGGGGTGTGCAAGGACACGGACGGCGACAGGCTGCCCAATAACGACTCTGCTGCAAACGGCGTACCGGATTGTGTAAGGGTGGTAAACCTGAGTGATTGCGGAATTGATATTACTTTCGGCTACTCAACAGGGACAACACCGCCAAACGGCCCTAACAACACATCAATTCCTCCATCCGGTATAAATTTTTCCGGAACACCTCCGTATGCTGAGTTCGACCCTGACGGTTCTACGGATAAGTTAGGTTCTGTTTATTTCCAGCAGACCGCAAGGGGATACAGTTATTGTGTCAGGATAAGCAATCTCTCAGGCACTACGAATATGTGGAAATGGGATGGGGATAAAGATAACATCTCAGAAACAGACTGGACGGAAATAAGATGAGATTAAAAAGCAAAGCGCAACCCGCAACCCGCAACCCGCAACTCGGCTTCACCCTTATTGAGGTGCTCGTTGCCCTGACAATCCTCGTCATAGGACTCCTGGGGGTTGCCCTGATGCAGGTGGTCTCCATACAGGGCAATACGTTCAGCAGGGAGATGGCTGTGGCAACAGGACTTGGTCAGGACATGCTTGAAAAGCTCAGGACACTTCAATGGACGGAACTTAAGGTTGATGATGCCTTAACAGCAGGGGATCATCCAACCGGCACTGACATAAACAGGGACATTGATAGAGACGGTGACCCCCCATACCTGGCTGTAGCAGCCGGAGATGCCAACATCATAGATGAGCAGGGATTTGGAGCTGCAGATGCAGGCAGTGGTCCTCTGCTTTATACCAGGACATGGACAGTTACCGATGGTCAGCCGGCAGCAAATATGAAGACTATTGAAGTTACCGTTCTCTGGAAGGAAAAAGGAACAATCGACCGGTCAATCACAATATCCGGAATAAAGGTATGCTCGGCTCCGCCGGGGATAAATTGTCCATGATGCATTCAGATAATAACAGGAGTAAAGGTACAGCAATGAAGAGGCGGAAGACAGAAGAGAGAACAAAAAACCTGAAACCTGAAATTCACAATTCGCAGTATGGGTTCAGTATAGTTGAATTAATGATTGCAATCCTGATTACCGTCCTGGTGATGGCCGGGGTATACACGACGTTTGTTGTCCAGCAGCGTTCCTTCACTTCTCAGGACCAGGTCTCTGAAACACAGGGCTCATCAAAGATAGCCTTTGACATGATTGTAAATGATATAAGGAATGCCGGCTATGGATACCCTGAGGGCGAATCGCCCCTGATAAACGGCTTCAAAGGGGCAGTAACTATTAACGATCCATCCCTGTCCCCACCCGGCCCCAACGGCAGTGATTTTCTCACCCTTATCGGAGGTTTCAGGGATATTGCCACTGTAGGAGTGCCGGCAGGCCAGGATACTGTTGAGACAGGGCAAACGGATACATCAGGCAACCCTTATCTTGATGTATGTTATACGGGCACAACAAAATTTAATACCACAACCAGAAAATACATATCGATTGACGGGGTAACCTATGCGGAAATAACAAGTATAGAATCAGGCAAGGCAGTAAATTGCACAGATACCGAAAGACTGATCCTTGACAGGCCTGTTGACAAGGCATTCCCTGAGGGCAGGCCTGTTTATCTGATAGAGGATGTGACATACCG
>QIJG01000007.1 GCA_003232715.1 Nitrospirota bacterium | reverse complement strand
CCCGGTATGCTGTATTCTTCCGACGCCCACGTTCCGAGATCAATCACCTTGCACCTTTTCGAGCAGAACGGTCTCCACGGATTTTCCTCCCATGTGGTAAGGGTTTTGCATATTGGACATCTGATCTTCATATCTTCTCTTCCTCTTTCGTTTTTGGGTTTAATTGAGTTACGGTTATTTTTTCACCTAATTTTTTTAAAAGCAGGCCGGAGGCCATACCGTTAAACAGTCCTGTTATTATACCAAGAAACAGGATCAGAGGTGCAACGAAGAGTATGGCCTCTATGCGGCGGATGAAGAGCAGATAGGCAAGGCTGAGCTGTGTAAGGTTATGTGCCATTGCCCCGATAAGGCCTATCCCTACAGGGCTGAATATACCTGAGAAGAGAGAATATGCCCCGCCCATGATTAATGTACTTGCGACACCTCCGCCAAGGCTTAACACAAAGCCGGGACCTAAAAAACTCCCTGTAAGGAGGGAGACTATAAGTACGCGTATCAGGGTTATTGTCATGGCTACCCTGAGGCCGTAGAGGATGAGGGCCGTCAGTGTTATGATATTTGCAAAGCCGAACCTCAACCAGGGCACAGGGGCCGGGATCATTCTTTCAAGGCCATGGAGCCCGATCGCATATGCTGCAAGTATTGCTATTCTTAGTCTATCCTGAGATTGCATCGACCTCTCCGGTATCATCTCCCCCGATTGTAACCACTACCCTGTTGGGAAGGCATATAATTGCCCCTCTCTTTATCCAGCCCTGACGGATACAGAGCTTGTTCGGACAGGGTGAGTCCGTTATACGTATCTTTCCCTGCTTCACCTCAACCCTGGTAATGCCTATCGGCCCGTGGACCTCAACTGTTCTGTCTTCATTAAGGGAGAGCCTGTAAAGGAGTTTGCCGTTGACCTCAATACTTGCCGTATTGCCGGATAAAGCAAGCCCTTTGACGAGGAATAACCCTGAAACTGAAAGAAGTATGAGTGCAACTAATAAGGCCCAGTCGTATATTGTGATCTCTTTCAGGGTTTCTTTTAATAGACTCAATTTTGCCTCTTGGATAGTTGCGGGTTGTAATCAATTGGTTTCATTTGTCTTTATTCGTCTTTATTCGTGGCTGGAGAGTTATTTTGTTTTTCAGGGAATCGGTCATGTGTATTTTACCTGCTTTGTCAATCATTAATGTATCATAACCAAGGGTGCCGGCGATTTTAAGGCCCTTTTCAATGCCTGATATGAAGAGGGCCGTTGCAAGGGAGTCGGTATATACTGCGAGTGGACCTACAACCGTTACACTCATGACCCCCCCGGCGGGATAACCGGTCTTGGGGTCGATGAGATGGTGATACCTCTTGCCGTTCTCAATAAAAAACCTCTCATAATCCCCTGAGGTGGATATCGCCATATCTCTGAGTTCAAGGGTTGCAATTATGTCATCCATGCCTTTCCCCCTTGGGTTTCTGATACCCACCCTCCACGGTGTTCCCCCAGGTTTTAATCCGTATGCCCTGATGTCGCCGGCCACTGCAACAAGGGCTGCCTTTATCCCCGCTGATTTCAGTACCGCTGTGGCCCTGTCAGCGGCATATCCCTTGGCTATTCCACCGGCATCAACGGACATCCCCTTTCTTTTAAGGAATGCAGTCCGTTTATCCTTGTTGAGTATTAAATCCCTGAAATTGACAAGGGGTAATTTCTCCCTGATAAGGGCGTCTGAGGGATGGTTTTTTTATGAAAGTCGTAGAGGTTTACCACTACTCCAACGGTCATGTCAAAGGCCCCGCCTGTTTCTGTTGATACCTCAATACCCTTTTCAAGTAGTGTATAGGTATCAGGGGAGATTTTTACTGGTGAAATTCCGGCATTGCGGTTAATTGCCGATATCTCGCTGTCAGGGAGGGGAGAAGGAATTAAGCAATTGCCCCAGGCGTTTTATCTCTGCAAAGGCCTTGTCCATGGCATCCCCGGCCTTTTTCTCAGAGTCGGATACTACTGTTATCGTAACGATGGTATCCATTAGAAACTCTGACTTCCTGTACGTTTCCTCCTTCCGCAGGTTGCAGGAAAAAGATGAAAGTATAAGCAGCAGATTAAGGGTTATAAATAAAAAACGTTTCATTTTTCACTCCTTTCCGGGTTTCAGATTACCTTAAGCCGTTACCCCGGGGCCCTGGAATTCCGTCAGTCCTTTCAGTACTTTTTTTAAGAAAAAGCCGGTATAAGACTCTTTGTTGCGGCATACATCTTCAGGTGTGCCTGCGGCAACGAGATAGCCTCCGTCCTCTCCTCCCTCGGGCCCGAGGTCTATTATATAATCAGCACATTTGATAACATCAAGGTTATGTTCAATGACAACAACGGTATTTCCCTTCTCCACGAGACAGTTAAGTACATTAAGGAGACGCTCTATATCAACGAAGTGTAGACCTGTGGTTGGCTCGTCAAGTATATAAAGGGTGTTTCCCAGGGACCTTTTGCTGAGCTCTTTTGCAAGCCGCACCCTCTGTGCCTCTCCACCGGATAGCGTGGTTGCGGGTTGTCCAAGTTTGATATATCCAAGCCCGACATCCACCAGCACCTGTAGTTTTCCTCTCAGCACAGGTATTTGGGAGAAGAAGTCATATGCCTCGGTAATAGTCATCTCGAGGACTTCGGATATGCTCTTGCCCTTAAACCTGATTGCCAGCGTTTCACGGTTATATCTCCTTCCCCTGCACTCGTCACAAGGGACATAAACATCAGGCAGAAAATGCATCTCCACCTTTTTGTAGCCCTCGCCCTTACAGTTCTCACATCTTCCACCCTGTACATTAAAACTGAACCTTGAAGGAGAGTAACCCCTTACACGTGCATCCTGAACCCTTGAAAAAAGGTCCCGGATATGAGTGAAGATACCCGTATATGTTGCGGGATTAGACCTGGGAGTACGGCCAAGGGGTTTTTGATCAACGCATATGACCCTTGAGAGTTTCTCTGTACCCTGTATCGTCCTGAACCTGCCGGGAGTGACCCTGCTGCCGTAGAGTTCCTTTAAAAGGGTTTTATAAAGTATATCGAGGACAAGCGTACTTTTGCCTGAGCCGGACACACCTGTACAACAGACAAACATACCGAGGGGTATCTTTATGTCAAGGTCTTTCAGATTGTGTTCCGCAATGCCTGTAATCTTTATGTAGTCCTTTGGTCTCCTCCTCTGTGAAGGCAAAGGTATGCTTTTTCTGCCGGAAAGATACTGTCCTGTAGGTGATGATGCTATCTCCTGAATCTCCTCAGGCGTGCCTTCCGCCACTACCCATCCGCCTGATCTCCCGCCACCGGGGCCGAGGTCTACCACATAATCGGCCCACATGATTGTATCTGCATCATGTTCTACGATTATAACCGTGTTTTCCGCATCGCGGATCCCGGAAAGGGTTTCGAGGAGTTTTCTGCAATCCCTTGGATGAAGCCCGATACTTGGCTCGTCAAGTACGTATAGTACCCCGGTAAGAGATGAGCCGAGTTGGGTGGACAGCCTGATCCTTTGTGCCTCAC
>QIJG01000185.1 GCA_003232715.1 Nitrospirota bacterium | reverse complement strand
TTACCGGGTATCTTGACACCAATTACATGGGAAAGGCTGAATATGCTTTAAAATCCCTCGATAAACATGATTTTGTCTATATCCATGTGGAGGCTCCGGATGAGGCCGGACATGGCGGTAATTACAGGGACAAGATCAGGGCCATTGAGGACTTCGATGCCCTCGTGGTGGGAACCGTTATGAGGGGAGTAAGGTCTTTTGAGCAATACAGGATACTCCTTATGCCCGACCACCCTACCCCTGTAGAAGTGCGAACACATACCGCTGACCCCGTACCTTTTGTTATATACGACAGTACCGATGTCAAAGATAACCCCGGTGTTACCTTTGATGAATCCATCACAGAGAGAGACACAATAGTGGTGATTGAGGAAGGACACAGGTTGATGGATTATTTTATCAAAGGTACTTTGTAAAAAAAACAAAAAACTATTTTTGCCGCAGATTTTCGCAGATAAACGCAGATGAATCAAGAGACCCATATTCAGGATAACAATCTACGATTTGTGTAACTGACTAATAAATGAAATACTTACTACCCTGCGGCAGAGACCGCTGGTATTATGTATTATATTAAAAAAAATCTGCGTTAATCTGCGAAAATCTGCGGCTAATTTTATAGAGATTATGGAGGTCCCGGTTTTATGCTCATTGTACAAAAATACGGCGGCACGTCCGTAGGCAGCATGAAAAGGATCAAGGCAGTTGCAAAACGTGTTGCAAGGTCAAGGGGAGAAGGCAACGATATTGTCGTTGTAGTCTCTGCAATGGCTGGCGAGACGGACAAGCTCATCACCTTTGCCGACGAGATATCTCCTGCACCCCCGGAGAGGGAGATGGACCTGCTTCTGTCTTCCGGAGAACGGATCAGTGCCGCCCTCACCGCTATTGCACTTAATGAACTCGGCATTAAGGCCAGGTCTTTTACCGGCAGGCAGGTCGGAATTGTTACCGACACAGCCCATACCAGGGCAAGGATTGAAAGGATTAGCGCAACGCAGGTAAAGAAAGCGATAAGTGAAGGCTACATACCTGTCATTGCAGGGTTTCAGGGCACAACTGAAACAGCAGAGGTTACAACTCTTGGAAGGGGAGGCTCAGACCTTACGGCGGTGGCTGTAGCCGCTGCACTTGGTGCGGACCTCTGTGAAATCCATACTGATGTTGAGGGCGTATTCACTACAGACCCGGGCATTGTACCTGAGGCAAAAAAACTTGAGAAAATATCGTATGAGGAGATGATCGAGCTTGCAAGCCTCGGAGCAAAGGTGTTGCAGACACGCTCCGTGGAGTTTGCCATGAAATACAATGTCCCTTTGGTTGTAAGGTCAAGTTTTACAGATAAACCGGGGACCCTTATGGTCAGGGAGGATAAAGATATGGAAAAGGTTTTGGTATCCGGAGTCGCATATGACAAGAATCAGTCCAAAATAACCATCCTTGGCGTGCCTGACAAACCCGGCATTGCTGCAAGGCTCTTTAAATCCATTGCAGATGCAGATATTGTAGTTGACATCATTGTTCAGAACGTAAGCAGTGACGGAAAATCAACGGATATCTCCTTTACCGTGCCCAGGCCCGACGTACAGAAGGCAGTAAGGATTACCGAAGATGTGGTTCAGAACCTCAATGCAAAAGGAATATCCGTGGATAACAATATTGCCAAGGTCTCCATTGTCGGGGTAGGAATGAAGACACATTCAGGGGTTGCGGCAAAGATGTTTGAAACCTTTGCAGAACAGGGAATAAACATAAAGATGATAAGCACCTCGGAGATAAAGGTATCCTGTGTTATAGACTCCAAGTATACGGAGCTTGCAGTAAGGGTGC
>QIJG01000063.1 GCA_003232715.1 Nitrospirota bacterium | reverse complement strand
TTGGTGATGATATAATCATCAGGGTGGTGGAGGTAAAGGGAAATCAGGTAAGACTCGGTATAGAGGCACCAAGGCACCTCAGGATTTACAGAGAAGAACTATACCAAAAAATCTCCAGGGAAAACAGGCTCTCTGCAATGGCAGGACTGGATACCTTTGGCAAACTCAAGGAGGTCTTCAGAAAACCGTGATCAGTTTTCCAACAACCAGATTCGGCAGTATAGAGGTACCGGAAGAACAGGTCATTCACTTTCCCGACGGGCTCTTCGGGTTCCCAAACCTTAAAAAATACCTCCTCATGGACCATAAGGAGACGGAAGTCAAGTGGCTGCAGGCAGTTGATGACGCTGATGTGGCCTTCATAGTAATCAATCCTTTTTCACTAAATCCTTCCTATCAGTTTGAGGTCCCCGATGCGGCAAAAGAACTCATCGGGCTGAAAGACGTTGACGACCTCGCAATCCTCGTAATTGTCAGGGTTGAAAACAACATGGTTATGGCAAATTTCCAGGGACCGCTTATTCTCAACTCGGCCACCAGAAGGGGCTTTCAATTAGTTGTTGAAAGTCCCGGAGTTTGTGTTTATAACAAGAAAATAGATGATAAGACCTGAAAGGGAAGATTTTAGCCCTTAGAGGTTATGGGGGCTTGCCGAAGTGGCAAAAATGAAACACTCAGATTCCAAAAATAGATTTTACTACCTTGACAAACCCGGGACAGATGTACAAAATTACACCACCCCTGCAATCTCCCGGTAGAATTGTTCGTTTTCAGCATAAAGCAGACCCTTCTCGAAAGTGATCAATCCTGCCTTGTAAAGATTTACAAGAGCGGTATCAATAGAGGAAAACTCCTCTGTCCCTACCTGCATCTGCGACCTTATCTAACTGTTTATCAGTTTTTCATAGGCAAGTATCCTGCCGTCACCCTCCTTAAGGGAAACCAGCCTCTGTGAAAATACAAGCAGCAGGGTATCTGCAAGTTTTGCCCTGATCAGGTTTTGCTGGTGTGACGGAAACATATTAATGGTCCTCTCAATTGCTGAGGTAGAATTATTTGAATGAACCGTGCTTAAAACAAGATGTCCCGTATCAGCTGCCTGCAAGGCTATTTCAAAGCTCTCCTTGTCTCTCAACTCCCCAACAACTATCACGTCGGGGTACTGCCTGAAAACACGTTTCAGCCCCTCATGAAAGGATTCGGTATCTATCCCGATCTCCCTCTGATTGACATTGCTGTTTTTATGCTTGTGGAGATATTCGATCGGGTCTTCAAGTGTGACAATATTACATCTCCTGTAAGTGTTTATAATATCAATCATTGCAGCAAGAGTAGTGGTTTTACCATGCCCTGTAGGACCTGCCACCAATATCAACCCCTGAGGCTTCAGGGCATACTCCTTCAACCACTGCGGCAGATTGAGTTCCTCCAGAGTCGGCACAATGTCCGCTATGTACCTGATGGCTACGGAGATAGAATTTCGTTGTTTATAAACACTTACCCTGAATCGTCCGATTTCAGGATAAGTAACGGCAAAATCCCGGTCACCTTTCCGGATAAAGCTTTCCCAGTCCTCCCCGGACATCATTCCCCTCGCATACCTTTCACAATCAAGGGGTGTAAGCGGGGCCATGGCAGCCCTCTTTATATCATTGTGAATCTTTAAAGAAGGAGGGACACCCGCGGTAAGCAACATATCAGTTGCAGGTGACTCTACCAGATAGCGCAGCAGAGAGAGCAGTACAGGCGCTTTTTGTGTCTCTGCCTTTTGTGCCTCCTTTTCAAGGACATTACCTTTAAGCCCTTTATCAGGATCCGACATAAGGCTTTTTATCGCAGTCTCCATCTGCATGGCAGGCACTACTACCGGCTCTACTTTTTTCCCGAGGGAAAACTCGATTTCACTGAGCGTTACCATGTCACGGGGATTCACCATTGCAAGGGTGACCGTATTATCATCAACCGCAAGGGGAACAACCTTCATGCTCTTGATCTTTTCCAGCGGCAGGAACCTTAATATCTTCGGCGGCACGTCCAGCTTAAACAGATTTGCCGAAGGGACACCAAGCTGCCTGCTGAGAAAGTTCAGAAGCTCATCAGTTGTAATAAATCCCAACTCGATCAGGATGGACCCTATCTGCCCGCCCACCTGAACCTGCCTCTTCAGCGCCTCTTTCAACTGGTTTGCATTAATCTGGCCATGTTCAACGAGTAACTCCCCAAGACGCTGTCTTTGTTCACCCCTTCCTTCCTTCATAATAAAGTTTTATCACATTTCACGATAATTGTCAAATTATTAAATGTCTCATAATTGAATTGACATCAACAAATCGCTCTATCTGCTCTTGAAGCTCAGGATTGAGAGGATGCCATCCTGACTATTTTGAGACGATTAATAATCGCTCGCTTCCCCAGTCAGGCTTATTTTGATTCCGCACTTCTTTTGATCTAAGAAAAGGGGCATGGTAATCTTTTAAGACATCTTCGACAGTTGCAAAATAAATATTCTGTAATTTCAAGCGCTTAAGGTCTCACAAAACAAGCGTGGCACTATGATTCTTTATTATCTGACCCTGCCTTCCTGCTATAAGTTGACTGTATGCTCTTCGTTTATCTTCACCCTTACAGTTGGAGGGACGGCTACCCCTACAGTTACCTGCGTCACCCTTGAGTTCCGTCCTCAGAGTAACTTCTTTGTCTCCTGTCATTATCCTGACCTCTTTTACTCTTTCAAGATCATTAACCACCGATTTTCATACAGATAAAGCACCCTAAATTCAAGAAGTAGCCCATAGCTAAGGAGCTTTCGATTTACCAGCCAAGGGATATTTACGTTTCTATATTTCAGGAGGGACTCCATCAAGATTTGCAGGTGTCTTTTCTTTTTCGATAAGCTTCTGTAATAGTCATTACGAAGACCCCTGTCTTCAGAAAATCCGAACTTATGATTTATATCATGGAATATTTTTCCTTAAATCGTGCATCATTAAAGTGCTGATACAGTTACAGCAGAAAAGATAATAAAAGTCAAAGGAGGACTATCCATGTTTTGTTACCAGTGTGAACAGGCTGCGAAAGGAACGGGGTGTGAGAAGGTTGGGGTCTGTGGAAAGGATCCGCAGGTTTCGGAATTGCAGGACTTGCTTGAACATGCATTAAGGGGCCTGGCCCTGTATGCCGTGGAGGCTGAACAGGAAGGGATATCTTCCGATCCTGCTATAAATGCCTTTACAGCAGATGCACTTTTTACCACTCTTACGAATGTTAACTTCGACGGGGAGAGCATTGCAGGCCTTGTCAGAAGGGGTGTTGAGCTCAGAGAGGGGCTTAAAAAGAAGGTTTCAAAGACCTTTGACCACGACGCAGCTACCTTTACCCCGGCGGATGATTACGAGGGAATAGTTGCACAGTCAGGCCAGGTTGGGATTATGAGCTTAAGCGATGATCCGGATATCCGCTCGCTCATGCATACAACAATGTACGGGCTTAAGGGTGTTGCGGCATATGCAGTGCATGCACGCACACTCGGACAGGAGGACGAGAAGGTCTATGACTTCATGCACGAGGCCCTGGCCTCCATGCTGAGCAAGGACCTCACACCTGAACGACTGGGTGGCAATGGCACTGAAGTGCGGAGAGGTCAATCTCAGGGCAATGGAACTCCTTGATACGGCCAACACCGGCACCTATGGAGATCCTGAGCCTACCAATGTCTCGCTCGGGGCTAAAAAAGGCAAGGCCATACTCGTATCAGGTCATGACCTTAAGGACCTTGCGGAGATACTGAAGCAGACAGAGGGAAAAGGGATAAACGTATACACCCACGGCGAGATGCTTCCGTGCCACGGTTATCCGGGGCTTAAAAAGTATCCGCACCTTGCAGGTCATTACGGAACTGCATGGCAGAACCAGCACAAGGAGTTTGCTGCATTCCCGGGTGCAATACTCATGACCACCAACTGCTTGCAGAAACCCCTTGATACCTATAAGGACAATATATTTACCTCAGGGCCTGTTCAGTTCCCGGGTGTAACACATATCGAAGGGTATGATTTTACCCCCGTTGTTGAGAGGGCACTTGAATTGCAGGGTTTTGAGGCGGATGTTCCGGGTAAAACGGTAATGACGGGATTTGCCAGAAACGCTGTGCTGGGCGTGGCTGGAACGATTGTGGAGGCAGTAAAGAACAAGGATATACGTCACTTCTTCCTGGTTGCAGGTTGTGACGGGGCAAAGCCCGGCAGAAACTACTACACCGAGTTTGTCGAGAAGGTCCCTTCAGACTGTGTGGTTCTGACACTCGCATGCGGGAAGTTCCGCTTTTTCGACAAGGACCTCGGAAATATCGGCGGAATACCGAGGCTTCTGGATGTGGGTCAGTGCAATGACGCCTACTCAGCTATCAAGATAGCGGTTGCCCTGTCCGAGGCATTCGGCGTGGGGGTCAACGACCTGCCGCTCTCGATGGTGCTCTCGTGGTATGAGCAGAAGGCAGTGGCGATACTGCTTACCCTGCTTCACCTGGGTATTCAGGATATCAGGCTTGGGCCGACACTTCCGGCATTTATCACTCCGAATGTGCTCAAGGTGCTGGTTGATAACCAGTACGCCGGAGGAGGATCTGAAGGCGATACTCTGTGGTGATGAAGCAGGTGATGCCGACTGTCTTGAGGTTAGCAAGGCTTCAGCTTAAGTATTACTTGATAAAAATATTCTCAAAAGAGAGGGGGGCGGAATGCCCCCTCTCTTTTATCATTTTCAGCCCTTCCATTCTTCAACAACATTCCCTTCTTCATCAAACCTGCAGGCCTGGATAAACGGGTCATGATAGAAGGTGAACCACGATCCCTCTTCAATACCCCTGGATTCCAGCTCTTTTTTTATTTCAATGGCATCAAGGGGAAAGTTGTCATATGCAGTAACCCAGAGCGGAAGCAAATCCCCCATATGCAGGGCTGTCTCCCCCTCGGACTCCATCCTCACTACCTGATGCCCCCTTGTATGCCCGCCTGTATGTATGGCCTTTATACCATCAACAACCTCAACCTCACCTGAAACCAGTTCGAGATTCCCTGACTTCTTCAGCAATTCATAATTTATGGGCCAGTAAGTGTTGACAGACCTCCTGTTTGGATTTAACACATCCTGCCATTCCGTTTCCTGAAGGATGTGCCTTGCATTTGGAAATGTGAGCGCCGGCCCTGCACCCTCGACCATCATCACCACTCCGCCTGCATGGTCAAAATCATAATGGGTCAGGATAACAACGTCTATATCCTCCCTCTTTATATCCAGAAAGCCCAAGTCTTTCAGGATATCCCAGTCCCCCTGCAGCCTGAATATCCTCTTCTGTTTTTCATCAAGCTTGACGAGGGTGTCGGGAGTTTTAACAAGTATGGGCGAGGCAATCAACGGGACACGGTTTTCTTCATCACAGCAGGGGTATTTTTTTGACCACAACACCTTTGGCACAACACCAAACATGGCCCCGCCATCAATGGCAAATCTACCGCCGTTGAGCCGGAACAGTTCGAACTTTCCTAACTTTAAACCCTTTTTCATGTTTTTTATATCCTCATACCCGTGCTATTACTTCGGCAAGTATTAATCGTCTCAAAATAATGTGAACATATTTATTTAAAAAATCCCTCCCAACTTTGTCAAAGAGGGGCGAGGGGAGATTTTTAGATTGATGTCGGTTCAATATGAGACATTTAATAAATACTGCAACCCGGATTCAGCGATAAAACCAACGTTGAACAATATAAAAGAGAGACATGATTAATCCTGAACGGTTTTAATTTCGCAGTAAATTCACCCGGATGGTGAATTGCGAAATTACCTCGGAGTCCCGACTGGATGTCGGGATGAGAATGAGTGAAGGGTTAATCATGTCTCTCTTTATACCCCTTATTCCCGGATATACAATGCGCTTGGTCACGCT
>QIJG01000031.1 GCA_003232715.1 Nitrospirota bacterium | reverse complement strand
TCTATGAAGAACGTTATTCCTGCAGCCATCTCGATACAGTACCGGACTTTGTCAAGGTTGCAGAAGGGTACGGAGCCGTGGGGCTGAGGGCTGTAAAGCCATCAGAGGTTGTGCCCGTTATAAAGGCGGCCCTTAAGGTAAAAGACAAACCCGTTTTTATGGACTTTGTTGTTGACTGGAAGGAAAAGGTATTCCCGATGGTACCTGCCGGAGCTGCTATTGACGAGATGATGCTCGGTGAAGAAGCTGAAGAAAAGAAGACAAAGAAGCTCCGTGCCGTTAAATAGGGGGTAGGATATGCGACATACAATAAGTGTACTTGTTGAAAATAAGTTTGGTGTGCTCTCCAGGGTTTCAGGTCTCTTCAGCGGCCGTGGTTACAATATTGAAAGTCTTTCCGTGGATGAAACCATTGACCCTCAGCTCTCGGTGATGACCATTGTCACATCAGGCGATGATCAGATAATCGAACAGATTACAAAACAGCTCAATAAACTGATAGACGTAATAAAGGTTGTCGACCTTACTGAAGTAGACCACGTGGAAAGGGAGATGATACTGGTAAAGATTACTCCCAGACAGCAGGACAAGGCTGAGGCACTGAGACTTGTCGATATATTCCGCGGACGCGTAGTTGATTCAAGCCCCAGGACATATACCTTTGAGATAACAGGCGACGAGAAGAAGATAGCAGCCTTTGTGGAGTTAATAAAGCCCTTTGGGATAAAGGAATTTGTGAGGACAGGCAAGATTGCAATGGCAAGAGAAGGAGTAAAAAAGGCATGATGAGTAAGTTAAGAGTTATCTTTCATGTAAACGA
Source organism: Nitrospirota bacterium (assembly GCA_003232715.1). GTDB lineage: Bacteria > Nitrospirota > Thermodesulfovibrionia > Thermodesulfovibrionales > JdFR-85 > BMS3Bbin07. The sequence goes on along the minus strand of QIJG01000031.1, from coordinate 1,032 downwards.
GACGCCGAAATGGGATGTAGCACTTGCAAATATCACAAACCTGCTGAGGGATGTGGGAGATGCCGGGGCAGAGATCCTTGTGCTTTCAAACGGCCCCTCTGTTGAGGTATATGCAAACGGGGAGAAGATGAAAAAAATAGAAGAACTTGCCGGGAGTGGTGTAAAATTCCTTGCATGCCGGAATTCACTGAAAAACCTCTGCGCCTCCGGTACCCTGTGCCTTAGCGAGGATAATCTCCCTGAATTCATCGGTGTTGTGCCTGCAGGGGTAACTGAGTTGATCAGGAGGCAGGCGGAAGGCTTTGCCTATATAAAACCCTGATATGCTTGCAAGGGCTGCAGTCTACCTCCGGATGATAAAGTTCTCCCACTCGGTCTTTGCCCTGCCGTTTGCCTTTACTTCCGCCTTACTTGCCGCCGGAGGAATACCGTCATGGAGTAAAATCTTCTGGATTACAGTGGCCATGGTCAGCGGCAGGTCTACAGCAATGGGTCTCAACAGGGTTATCGACAGAAAGGTCGATGCCCTTAATCCAAGGACTTTTCAACGTGAAATCCCGGCTGGAACAATAAAAACAGCTGAAGCCATTGTCTTTATCCTTGCCTCTACATTGATCTTCCTCTATTCTGCTTACAGGCTCAACCCGCTCTGTCTGAAGCTCTCCCCTCTGGCACTGGCCGTATTCGTCCTGTATCCCTACACAAAGAGATTTACATGGTTGAGTCATCTTGTGCTCGGTATCGCCATAGCAGGGGCACCTGTGGGTGCATGGATTGCGTTAAGGGGAACATTGGATATGGAGATAATTCCTTTGGCGCTCTCCGTTGTATTCTGGCTTGCCGGTTTTGATGTACTCTATGCCCTTCAGGATCTGGATTTTGACAAGAAATCCGGGCTGCGATCAATCCCGCAGAGGTTTGGCATCAGAAGGTCATTATTTCTTGCCAGGACATTTCATATACTGACATGGATACTTTTGCTCGTTACGGCAGTAATATTTGACCTTGGTATTGTCTTCCATTCCGGTCTCA
>QIJG01000250.1 GCA_003232715.1 Nitrospirota bacterium | reverse complement strand
CGGTAAATTACGCACTCCTCATCATGAGGAGATATTCCGGCTTTTATCCTGGCTATCCTCAACTGTTCGTCTGCAGTTGTAACTCCCTCAATATCCGGCAGGAGAAGACCCTTCTGCAACCCTTTAACGACAATAACACCGTACTTTTTGGGGTCAAGCTGTTTTAAATCCGTTACCTGTTCGGGTTCCGACAGTACGTCAACAGAGTAAGTGAGTGCTTCTAATTCCTCTTCATCAACAGGGGCAAACCGAGGATCCTGAGTGGCTGCTGCAATTGCATTCTTGATTATCTCCTCTGCTATGTTTGCCGTTGTGGGAGCAAAGGTGCCGATACATCCCCTGAGTTGTCCGGTTTTTTTCAGCGATACAAATACTCCTGCCCTTTCCTGCATCTCCGGTGTTAGCTCCCCGGGTGGGTTAATAACCTGCCCGTGTTTGACATACTCCGCTACAGCCCTTTTGGCAAGTGATACAAGGGGATGCATCAGCTGCTCCTGAACAGGGCATAATCAGCAAGGCAGAAAAGTGCCTCACTGGCGGGAGAGGAAGCAAAGACCTCAAGTGCCTCCTTTGCCTCCTGTACAAGACCCTGGGCGCGATTCATTGATTCTTCAATTATATTATATTTTTGGAAAAGAAAACCAAGTCTTGCCAAGCTGTCGTCACTTCTTTTATCCACACCCATGCCGGTCACTATCTCTTTCACTTCCCACTTCTCCTCTTTATTGCAGACCTGCAGGAGATATATAAGTGGCATGGTTATCTTTCCTTCTTCAAGGTCTTTGCCGGGTCTTTTGCCAAGCCTTGATTCCACAGCCATGTAATCAAGGATGTCATCCATCATCTGAAAGGCCATTCCGGTTTTCATTCCAAACCTCGACAGGGCCTCTTCATATCGTCTCTCTTTATTGCCTAGTATAGCCCCGATCCTGCACGCAGCAGAGATAAGTGTCCCTGTCTTGGCCGATATTATCTGCAGGTATTCGCCTTCCTTGATCTCCGGGTCACCGATCCTGCTCAACTGAAGCAGTTCTCCTTCCGTCATCCTGGCAGTTGCTTCTGAAAGGGCCTCCATAATCTTCTGATTCTCCTGGTGGACGGCTATCCTTAAGGCGTTGGAGTACAGGAAATCACCTACAAGTACCACTACCTGATTGCCCCAGACAGAGTGTGCCGTGGGTCTGCCCCTCCTTAGTTCTGCGCTGTCAACCACATCGTCGTGGAGTAACGATGCCGTGTGGATAGCCTCAATGACACTTGCAAGAATAATCCGGGGGTGTCCTCTGTAGTCACATAATTCTGCGCTGAGTACAAGGAAGAGCGGACGAAGTCTCTTGCCCCCGCTTCGAACAACATGGCCTCCGATGGAGGGTATCATTAGAGCTGAACTATTGAATAGATTCAGGAGTTCGGTTTCTACCTTGCCAAGTTCTCCTGAATAGGTGGAAAAGACCGTGTTTACATCACAGATTAGTTCTTGCATACCTTTTTAACAGGGGTATCTGTAAGATTTGTTACACATAGCGTAACATATAGTTGACATGATAGGGGATAATTGACTCTAAAGTCAAGGTTTTAGTCTCAACTCTGATATATCCTTTTGTTTTTCAGGTTTGTACCCGGTTGTTTGATATTAAATTGGCTGACAGGCATTCCCCCCCCTCAGTCCTGTAATTATAACACAAAAATAAACAATACCATTAATATAGTGAGAATTACGATAACACTGACCGTGGCCCAGGCGATGATATTGAAGATGCGAGAGTTGGTATAATCACCCATGATCTTTTTGTTGTTTGCCAGCTTCAGTGCATAAAACAGGACAAATGGAAGGATGAGGCCGTTAACAACAG
>QIJG01000181.1 GCA_003232715.1 Nitrospirota bacterium | reverse complement strand
GCTCCATCAGCCTGTCCCTGGTAACCTTTGCTATTATTGATGCCGCTGCAACCGAGGCACTGATACTCTCCGCCCTCGGCATGGAGACCTGCTTTATCTTCAGGGAAAGCTCCATTGCGTCTATTATCAGTATGCGGGGTACCTTACCAAGGTCCTCTACTGCCGTTATCATTGCCTGTTTGGTAGCCCTGTATATATTTATCCTGTCTATCTCATCAGGACCGACAACCCCCACCCCTATATCTTCCGCCTCAGTCAGTATCTCCCAGAACAGGGCCTCCCTCTGCTTCGCGCTCAGCTTTTTGGAATCCTTAAGCCCTGCTATCCTTACACCAGGAGGCAACACCACTGCCGAGGCAACCACAGGGCCTGCCAGAGGCCCCCTGCCGGCTTCATCCACCCCGGACAGGGAGTAATAGCCTTCTGCACGGAAACGGTCGTCATAGGTGTAAGGATCTTCAGAGGCCACGATAGTTGTCCATCAGTATCAGCGTCTGAAAAGCTCTTTTTCCTTAACCTTGGCAGCCTTTCCCTTCTTGTCCCTGAGGTAGTAAAGCTTTGCCCTCCTGACATCTCCCTGCCTGATGACCTCAAGCTTTTCGATAACTGGAGAATGAACCGGAAAAATTCTCTCCACACCGATACCATGAGAGACCTTTCTGAGCATAAAGGTCTCCTTTATGCCGCTGCCTTTACGGCCTATAACAACACCTTCAAAGGGCTGAATCCTCTCCTTGTCTCCCTCTACAACCCTGACGTGAATTCTTACAGTATCACCAATATTGAATTGCGGAACCTCTCTCCTGAAAGCCTCCTCTACAGAGCTTACCATATTCATTTTTCTTCCTCCTTTATCTCCCTGATTAGTTCATTATCCTCTTCACTGAGGTTTACTTTCTGCAACAACTCGGGTCTTCGCTGAAGGGTACGCCTCAGTGCCTCTCTTCTCCTCCACCTTCTTGTCAACTCGTGGTTTCCTCCAAGCAGCACATCGGGCACCCTCATCCCCCTGAACTCTACAGGCCTTGTATACTGGGGATAATCGAGCAGACCTGTTGTAAAAGACTCCTCTTCAGCAGACCTTGAATCTCCAAGAACACCCGGCAACAATCTTGTAACGGCATCTATTATAACCAAAGCAGGCAATTCTCCACCAGTCAGCACATAATCTCCGATGGATAACTCCTCATCCGATACCGCCCTTATCCTCTCGTCAAAACCCTCATACCTGCCTGCAATAAAGAGCATATGCCTCTTGTCCTCTGCGTATTTCTCCGCGAGCGACTGGTTAAAAAGCCTGCCATCCGGTGTAAGCAGCACTTTAAACCTCTTCAGTCCATCCCTGTCCAGATACTCCAGGGCATTACATACAGGCTCGGGCTTCAAGACCATCCCGGCCCCGCCTCCGTAAGGGGAATCATCAACCTGGCGGTGTTTATCCGTAGTAAAATCTCTTATATCATGGACATCCACTCTGACCTTACCCTGCTCTATTGCCCTCTTCATAATACTCTCTGAAAGGTACGACTTTATTATATCGGGAAACAGTGTCAGTACCTCAAATGTCATGGTGTCAAATATCCCGGGTGTCATTCAAGAAACCCTGCTTCCGGGGAGATAATAATCCTCCTGTTCCCGATATCTATGTCCTTGATAACATCCCTTATAGCCGGAATCAGATACTCCTTCTCCTCATCCCTGACAACATAGACATCATTACTGCCGGTCTCGATTATATCGCTCACCCCTCCAATTTATCTGATAATAATAATATACATCTTCAGGCAACGGGGGACTCTCCTCCTCCGGCACCATTAATTGTCCTCCCCGAAGGCTTGTAGCCTCTTCAGGGGAATTAATCTCAAGCAATTTCATAATGATTGTACGACCATAGGGTTTGGAGTATTCAAGGGTAAATTCCTTTATCTCATCGTCAAGTTTGATATGCACTCGAGATACATCATCAAATCTTTCCGGAGAAAAAGTAAGGGGTAATACTATAAATTCTCCCTTCACACCACGTGACTTGACTATTCGCCCGATACTGACTAAAGAAGACATAAGTTTATCCTGAAGATATAAGATATGACATTACCGGCTTAAAGGAAGGAGCAAGGACACTACCCCGGAAGAGGCGCCCCCTTCCGGGTATATCACTCTTTTATTCAAGTTTTATTCAAGAATTTCAAGGACACAGCGTTTACCCATCTTGGTTCCTGCTGCAGAGAGGATTGTCCTCATAGCCCGCGCCGTTTTCCCCTGT
>QIJG01000102.1 GCA_003232715.1 Nitrospirota bacterium | reverse complement strand
GGGAGAGAAAGATCCCCGTGCAGTATGCAAAGAGGGTTGTGGGCAGAAAGGTCTACGGTGGCCAGTCAACGCACCTCCCGCTGAAAGTAAATACTGCCGGTGTTATACCGCCGATATTTGCCTCGTCAATTATCATGTTTCCGGCAACAATTGCAGGATTTATTTCGATCCCCTGGGTTCAGTCATTTGCAAGACAACTTTCCCCCGGGACTATTTCTTATACGATTATATTTGTAACTATGATTATATTTTTCAGTTATTTTTACACTGCTATAGTCTTCAACCCGGTTGATGTGGCCGACAACCTGAAGAAGTATGGAGGGTTCATCCCCGGTATCAGACCGGGGCAGAAAACGGCTGAATATCTATACAGGGTTTTGTCGAGGTTGACCTTTATTGGTGCAATATATCTCTCTGTTGTATGTGTCTTGCCGACAATTTTGATAAAACAGTTTAACGTCCCCTTTTATTTTGGAGGAACTTCGCTCCTGATTGTTGTTGGCGTGGCCCTTGATACAGTCTCCCAGATAGAGTCACATCTGATAACGCGTTCGTATGAAGGGTTCCTCAGAAAAGGCAAGGCAAGGGGCAGGAAGGGGTAGTACGGTATGCTGGGCGTGACGATTACGTGATTATTATAAAATCAAGGGATGAGATAAAGAAGATGGTGAAGGCCTCTGAGATTGTTGCTGAAGCCATTTTGGCTATCAAGGGGGTGATTGCCCCCAATGTTACAACCAGGGAACTCGATCAAATAGCCGAAGCGGTTATAAAGAGTCGGGGGGGGGAACCGGCCTTTAAGGGTTACAGAGGATATCCTGCAAGTATCTGTACCTCTGTGAACAGTGAGGTTGTTCACGGAATACCGTCATCCGGTGTAAGGCTTCAGGAGGGTGATATCGTCAGCATTGACCTTGGAGTGATCTATAAGGGATTCATTGGTGATGCCGCAGTCACTGTACCTGTCGGACAAATCCCGGCTGAAACCGAGCGCCTGCTGAAGATAACGGAACAGGCCCTTTATATGGGCATTGAGAAGGCGACACCCGATAACCGCGTATCGGATATATCAAATGCCATACAGCGATTCGTGGAATCCAATGGATATTCTGTCGTTAAGGCCTTTGTGGGACATGGTGTGGGGAGGTCTCTGCATGAAGAACCCCAGATTCCAAATTTTGGTCCTCCAGGCAAGGGGCCGGTATTAAGAGAAGGAATGACTCTTGCCATTGAACCAATGGTGAATGAAGGGAGTTACAAGGTGAATATACTGAAAGACGGCTGGACTGCAAAGACAGCGGATGGTAAACTTTCTGCGCATTTCGAACATACGGTGCTTGTAGCAAAAAATCATCCCAAAATATTGACTAAATGGGCCTGAAGGGGGTATAATTCAAGTTTAAATGCCAAAGGAAGAAAACATAGAAGTCCATGGGACAGTTGTAGAAGCGCTGCCAAATGCCACGTTCAGGGTAGAACTTGATAACGGGCAGGCCATTCTTGCTTATATTTCAGGCAAGATGAGGATACATTATATAAAGATATTGCCTGGTGATAAAGTGCTGGTGGAGCTCTCTCCATATGACCTTACAAAAGGAAGGATTACATACAGATATAAATAGACTTGCGAGTTTCAAGTATGGATTGCTGGGTTAATAAAATAGAAGTAAGATCTGTAATCCATAACCCGTATCTCGTAATGATTTTTTGGAGGATGCATGAAAGTCAGGGCTTCTGTAAAACCAATTTGCGCTAAATGTAAAGTAATAAAGAGAAAAGGTGTTGTCAGGATAATCTGTGAAAATCCTAAACACAAGCAGAGACAGGGATAAGGAGGTAGAATGGCAAGGATTGCTGGGGTAGACTTACCCAAGAA
>QIJG01000005.1 GCA_003232715.1 Nitrospirota bacterium | reverse complement strand
TTCCCGGCAAGGACAGGGATATCCGGGATACCCTGAGGGGTATCAACGGAGTGGTGAACGCAGATGTTATTACAGGTCAGTTTGATATTGTCGCAGTGCTTGAGGCCAATGATATTAATGAGATATTCACGAGAATACTGAAGAAGGTAAGAAAGGTCAGGGGGATAACAAGGACGGAAACATTTATAGCGGTTGAGTAAAAGAGGCCTGGTTTTTGCCGGAGGGGACACAGGGTTTGGAGATCGAAGACAGGAGGGCAGGACAGATACTTGGGTTCTGCGAAGATATCCTCTGTATAAAGGTAAGGATCACTCAAAATTAAGTATAATAAAGTAAACTCACTGCAGTTGTGGTAAGATGGAAGAAAAGGACCGTCACTTTTAGATTAATATGCATCTTATTTGAAATTTTTGGTAAAATCCATGATAATACCGGTCCTGATGTGCTCAAGATATTCAACTTTATTTCCTTGCATGTCAATAGTTTTGCATAGTCTGCAATAATGTGCCCGAAGCTTCAATATAGAGGTAGCGTAGCCTCTAAGACCGGCCGATATTTGTAAACGCTTTTAGTGACTACCGTATGTAATGTCAACTCAACAACACATGAAAGTAAAAGTAAATGAAGCAATTCAAAGTAAACCACTCTCTCCACTGATCATTTCCTTTTTATCGGTATTTATAGGCGTGGTTGCCGGACTGGGTGCCGTGGTATTCCGCGGCCTGATTGCCCTTTTCCACAACTTGCTGTTCTTAGGCAAGTTGTCGGTGGCGTATAACGCCAATATTCATACCCCTCCAAGCCCATGGGGTATTTTTATTGTTTTTGTGCCTGTGCTTGGCGCAATTGGCGTTGTCTTCCTTGTTAAAAACTTCGCTCCTGAAGCAAAAGGTCACGGTGTTCCGGAGGTTATGGATGCGATTTACTATCACAAGGGCATTATCAGACCGGTTGTAGCTGTGGTTAAATCAGTTGCCTCCGCGCTTTCCATCGGAAGCGGAGGCGCTGTTGGCCGCGAGGGGCCAATCATCCAGATTGGTTCTTCATTCGGCTCCTCATTAGGCCAGATTTTTCCGATGCCTGTTTGGCAACGAATCAATTTAATCTCGGCCGGTGCCGGTGCCGGTATTGCCGCAACCTTTAACACCCCGATAGGGGGGGTGCTGTTCGCCCTTGAAATCATGATGCAAGAGGTCAGTGCCAGGACACTGGTGCCAGTCGCAATCTCCACGGCTACCGCCACCTACATTGCCCGTATCTGCTTTGGCAGCTATCCGTCCTTTTTAATCCCTGAGCTTGAGGGACATTACTTTCACCTGGCCAACCCGCTGGTGCTCGTCTCTTATGTAGGGCTGGGTGTGCTCATGGGTTTGGTCTCTACACTCTTCATAAAATCTGTCTACGGTTTCGAGGATCTGTTCACTAAACATGTAACAGGAAACTACTATATTCAACATATGACCGGGATGTTTATCGTGGGCATTATGATGTACCTCCTGATGATTACAACCGGTCACTACTATATAGACGGTGATGGTTATTCAACGATTCAAGATATACTTTCCGGCAGACAGTCGCAACTATACCTGCTCGTTTTACTCTTTTCTTTAAAATTGCTTGCCGTGTCCCTGACCCTTGGTTCAGGTGCGTCGGGTGGTATTTTTTCGCCTGCGCTTTATATGGGGGCAACACTGGGTGGAGCATATGGGATTATCCTTCACCAGGTCTTTCCAGCGTTTACGATCAGTCCTCCGGCATTTGCCATCGCCGGTATGGCAGCTATGATCGGTGGATCGACCGGTGCGGCTATGGCAGCCATTGTGATGATCTTTGAAATGACCCTTGACTACAACGTCATCATTCCCATTACAGTTACGG
>QIJG01000113.1 GCA_003232715.1 Nitrospirota bacterium | reverse complement strand
GACATCCATAGGAACCTCTCTCCTGAAACTGCAAGATAATCCTGTCCAATACTCTGAAAAACTAACTGATCCGAGAATTGGAACATATCGATTCAGGATAGGTGATTACAGAGTGATATTTGATATAGAAGGCAAGGATATTGTAGTTCTCAGAGTAGGCCACAGGATGCGCCATTTATAGAAGGCTTTAATTTCTTTACCGACAGGACCGGTGAGGTTTTGCATGTTGGGAAGAGGACGGGTTCTGGGCTTGGCTGGTATGAGACAGGAATTTAATAGACATGTTTCCGGTGCTTTACAGTGAGAATATAGACAATGCGGTAATTGCCGACGCTTAAGGAGAATTCACCTTTGTGGTTTCCGGCAAGCGGCTTGCCCTCTTTTGGGTTCTCAGAGAGAAAATTAAATATGTTCGTTAGAAATTATTCAAAATAAATTATTCTATCTGAATACGAAAAAATGATAACTGTTCGACTTTATCACAAGAGCACGCAGAGAGGATAATGATTTTTTTAATAGTCAATAATCAATCCTATGTGTGACCGTCTGTGGCTTAAATCAGTCTTCACCCTTTCTTCTATTCCTTGTCAGAGCCCTTCTTGTCCTCTTCAAACATACCGCTTAGTATTTTATTTGCACAGAAACTGCCGCACATGGTGCAGGTATTGGAATCACCGTTTCCACGCTTTGCCTTTATCTCCCGGGCCCTTTCAGGGTCAATTGCGAGTGAAAACTGTTTTTGCCAGTCCATGTCCCTCCTTGCCCTCGACATCTCTTTATCTCTATCCTTCTGTTTATACTTGACCATGTCACCTATGTGGGCAGCTATCCTTGCCGCCATCACGCCCTCCCTTACATCTTCAGGATAGGGGAGACCGAGGTGCTCAGAGGGGGTGACATAACAGATAAAGTCTGTTCCATAAGCAGAAGACAGGGCCGCGCCTATGGCAGAGGTAATATGGTCGTATCCCGGGGCCACGTCTGTTGTTATCGGCCCGAGCATGTAAAAAGGGGCCTCTCCTGACATCCTCTTCTGCAGGATGATATTTGCCTCTATCTCGTCTATCGGGATATGCCCCGGTCCTTCAACCATTGTCTGGCATCCCATCTCCCTGCCGGTCTCGGCAAGTTCGCAGTTTATAAGCAGTTCCTGAATCTGGACCCTGTCTGTAGAGTCATGGATGGCGCCTGCCCTGAAACCGTTTCCAAGGCTCAGCACCACATCGTGTTTCTTCATTATCTCTACCACGCGGTCAAAGTGTTCGTAAAGGGGGTTTTCCATGTTGTTATGCTCCATCCACGCAACCATGTATGAGCCGCCCTTTGAGACGAGCCCGCCGTACCGGTAATGCTGTTTGCGCAGCATTTCAACAGTCCTTCTGTTAATGCCGCAGTGTATTGCCATAAAGGCAACCCCTTCCTCGCACTGCTTTTCCATAATCTCAAAGAGCATCTCTGCCGGCATCTCTACGGCAGCCCCGTATTTTTCAATTGCCATGGAAAAGGCCTCGTAAAGTGGCACTGTCCCGATTGGAAGGGTTACTGCATCCATCACAGCGCCTCTTATCCCTGCTATATCACCGCCTACGCTCAGGTCCATGAGTGTGTCAGCACCGTATTTTTCAGCAACCCTTGCCTTTTCAACCTCCATATTGATGTCTGCAATGTCTGTTGATGTCCCGATGGAAGCATTCACCTTGGTCCTCAGTCCCTTGCCGATACCCACAACCCGGATGGAACGGTTTTTATTGGCTGGAATTACTATCCGGCCGGCCGAGACCCTTCTTCTTATAACTTCGGCATCTATGCCTTCCCCAGATGCGACTTTCTTGATCTCTTCTGTAATTTCTCCTCTTCCTGCAAGTTCAATCTGAGTCATTCACCTGCCTCCTGTTTATTT
>QIJG01000139.1 GCA_003232715.1 Nitrospirota bacterium | reverse complement strand
GCCTCTTCAGGAGTTGCAGGACCAACACCCATTGTCCCTCTGAGCACGGACTTCTCTTCGTCCAGCAAAAACAGGATGGCCCTGTTAAAACCGAGACCGTCACTCATCGTTACAGCAGTCAGTACCATCCTGAGGAGCCTCTCCAGCTCGAGCGTCCCCCTCATGGCCGAACTTATAAAGAAGAGCCTTGAGAGTTCCTGATTTCTCCTGATAAGTTCCTTTTCAACTTTTTTCTTTTCAGATATATCCCTCGATATACCGCTTATTCCTATAACTTCTCCGGAGGCATCCTTGATTGGTGAAAGGGTAAGGCTTACCTCGATCATGGCACCGTCCCTCTTCTTACGCAGTGTCTCTATATTTTTTATTGTTTCACCCTGCTTGATTCTCTCTATATATTGCATCTCCGTTTCCAGGAGGAAATCAGGGATAAAGGGTAAAAAAGACACCATCGCTTCCTCCTCCGTAAAGCCGTATATCCTTTCTGCTCCCCTGTTCCAGGAAGTAACGACCCCCTTCAGGTCCGTAGTCACAATGGCATCAGCCGAGTTATCTATCAGGCTCTCCAGATACTCCTTTGTCTGTGCTACTTCCTTGTAGAGGGCAAGTATCTCCTCCTGGTACAGGACCCTGTCGGTAATATCCTGGATCAGGACAACCGCCTCAACCACGGTACCCTCTTCATTCTTTATAGGATAGGAACTCAATTCAGCATAACTTGCCCCCCTGGATTGAGTAATAATATTTATATCGCCGGCCTCAAAGGTGAGTTTTGCCGTACAATGTGGACATATCCCCCCTTTTTCATGAAATATCTCCAGGGCACTTCTGCCCACTACATCCTCAGCCCGCATATGAAGAAACTCTTCCACAAAACGGTTGATGGAGAGGAGCGTGTAGTCTCTGTCAAGAGTGACTATACCACCCTGCACGCTCTCAAAGAGGACATCCAGCCTCTTCTTTGCCTCCAATGCCTCTTTTTCCTTCTCTAACTCCTTCTCAAATATCCTCGCCTTTTCAATGGCGAGGGATATAAGGGAGGCAATGCCTTCCGTAGTCCTGAGGTCGTCAGGGTTAAAGCTTACAATCTCCCCCTCCGGCCCTTTCTTATCATATAACCCTATCGTTCCTATAACCTCATAACCTATCTTCAGAGGAACACAGACCACTGATTTCACCTCAAGCAGCGGCACTCTTGTATCTTCCGGCATCTCTGCTACATTCTCAACCAGTATGGACTTACCGGAGCTTGACACCTTACCGGCAATCCCCTCTCCAACTTCCGTCTCCATCCCCTTTATAAAATTCTCGGGAACACCGTAATAGGCCTTTATCTTCAGAGTATAGTCCTCCTGAAGTCTTATAATGCAGCCCTTTGCGTTGAGAAGACGTGTCACCTCAAAGACAACCCTGCTTAAAAGATCTTCAAGGTCAAGTAGTGTTGTAAGGTCTCTGGATAGCTCATAAAGAACTGTTATCTTGTTAAGCCGGTCCATGGCAGAGACGTAGAGTTCTGCATTTCTGACTATGGTACCTATTGTATTTGAGAGAATATTTGCTATGTTCAGCTCATTCTCTGTAAACTTCCTGACGGTCTCAACACCGATAAAAAAGAGCCCCAGGCAGCGGCCCTCTCTTATAATCGGAAACAGGATGAGTGAGCCCAGACTGCGCTTTATAAAGGCTACATCCTTCTCTGTAGGCATCTCCTTATACACAGGCTCTCTCGTATCAAGTATCTTTCTGCACAGCTCCCCGCTATCCACAGAAAAACTCCTCTCAAAGATTTCCGCATCCTTGTTTAAAGCCTGGAGATTAAATACCTGTCCCTCCGCATTCAGGAGATACACACCCACATAATCAAGACCCTTCCAGTCAGCCACGGAGCTCAAGTGTTGAGCTTGCAATACGAGTGACCTCGAAGAGCAGCTCCGTCTCTGAAAGTCTTTTTCTCAAGCTCTCCTCAGACTCCTTCAATTTACTCAAGACCTGCCCAAAACGCCTTGCAATGATGCCGAACTCATCATTCCTCTCAACTCCCGTCATTGCATCTACCTGGCCTGATATAATCTTCTCTGTAAAAACAAGGAGTTCCTTGAAGGGTCTGCCTATGGATCGTGTAATGAGAAGCACAAGGAAAATTACTGAAAAAA
>QIJG01000070.1 GCA_003232715.1 Nitrospirota bacterium | reverse complement strand
ATGACTTTACCCTGCTGACAAAGTCACTCAGACCCCTGCCCGAGAAATGGCATGGCCTGAAGGATATAGAGTTGAGATACCGCCAGAGATACGTTGACCTTATTGTAAATCCACAGGTAAGGGAGACATTCGCCCGAAGGAGTGCCATCATCAAGTTTATCCGGGACTTCCTTGAAAAAGAGGGTTTCATCGAGGTGGAGACCCCCATGATGCATCAGATACCCGGGGGGGCGGTTGCAAAACCCTTCAGGACACACCATAATGCCCTTGGCATGGACCTCTACCTGAGAATTGCACCGGAGCTCTATCTCAAAAGGCTCCTTGTCGGAGGATATGAACGTGTATACGAGTTGAATAAAAACTTCCGCAATGAGGGTATATCCACAAAACATAACCCTGAATTCAGCATGCTTGAGTTCTACATCGCCTATAAAGACTACAATTTCCTGATGGATTTTACGGAAAGACTGTTTGCCGAACTGCTAAAAGAGATACACGGCACCCTCAAGATCCCCTATGGTGAGCTCACACTCGACTTTACCCCTCCCTGGCCGAGGCTCCCCATGTATGAGGCCATGATGAAACATGGTGTGCCTGAAGAATCACTCACTGATTATGAAAAGGCCAGGGACTGGGCAAAGGCTGAAGGAATAGATGTGAGGGATATCCATACACTTGGAAAGCTCCTTGATGAGATATTCAAGGAAAAGGTCGAGCCTCACCTGATCCAGCCGACTTTTATTACCGACTATCCCCTTGAACTCTCCCCGCTTGCCAGGAAAAAAAAGGATTCGCCGGAACTTGTGGAAAGATTTGAGCTCTTCATAGCCTCAAGAGAGATAGCCAATGCCTTTACAGAACTGAATGACCCCATGGACCAGCGCGACAGATTCCTCCGCCAGGTGGAAGCAAAGGAGAAGGGAGACGAAGAGGCCCACTGGATGGACGACGACTTCATCAGGGCACTCGAGTACGGAATGCCTCCGGCTGCAGGTGAGGGCATCGGAATTGACAGACTTGTTATGCTTATGACAAACTCGCACTCTATACGGGACGTTATCCTGTTCCCTCAGATGAAGCCTGAGAAATAAAATAAAATTAAGGAATACCGGGAGGCTGGAGCTCTGGATTAACAGGACAATCAACACATGAAAAATTCCATTACTTCATTGCTTCAATTTTACATCATAACATATGAAACTACCTTATCCGATACTCATAGCACTAAGGTATCTTAAATCAAAAAAGAGACGCAGAGGCATATCCTTCAACACGCTTATATCCACAGGCGGGGTTGCAGTGGGAGTTATGGCCCTCCTTGTTGTGCTGTCCGTAATGAGTGGCTTTCATGAAGACCTGAGGAAAAAGATACTCGGCGTAAATGCCCATATTGTCGTACTCAACTACACAGGAGGCATAGAAAACTATGGAGAGGTAATTAAAGAATTAAAGACCCTTCCCCGCGTAACCGGGGCATCACCTTTTGTCCTTGGTCAGGTAATGGTATCAGAAGGCAAGCGGGCACACGGGGTATATCTGAGGGGCATAGACCCTGCGTATGAAAACCAGACAACATCCCTGAGAGCGCACATGAAGGAAGGCAGTCTTGATAGCCTCACTGGGGACTCAAAACTTCCGGGCATAATACTGGGCAGCGAACTCTCAGATACCCTTGGCGCTTACATGGGAGATGAGATTAATGTGATATCCCCTGTTCAGGAGATGGGACCGATGGGGATGCTCCCGAGGGTGAGAAAGTTCAGGGTTGTTGGGATATTTGAGGTGGGCATGTATGAGTACGATACAAACCTTGCCCTTACATCCCTCAAGGCTGCACAGGAGTTTTTCCGAACCGGAGACGCTGTAACGGGAATTGAGCTGAGGATTAACGACATATACAGTGCCCCGGAGGTGAGAGAAAGGG
>QIJG01000110.1 GCA_003232715.1 Nitrospirota bacterium | reverse complement strand
TGCCTGATTTGCTTTTGGATTTTGTGTTTTTGAAGATCGGCAGCAACTTGGCATCAGCCACAATGAACTTGCCTGCATTCTCAGGCTTTCCATTTTCAGTCTTTGTCTGAAGTTTATTTGCCTTGATATACTCCCATAGTTTCTTGGTTATCTCTGTTCTGGGAAGCTCGGTTGCTCCCAGAAGACCAGCCAAATCATTTTTCAGCTTTACCGGTTTGTTCAATCCCTTTGCTTCTGCCATTTTAAACTCCTTCACAACTATATTTTTCATTAATCTGCCAAACTTGACCGTAAGTTTACTACAATGCAGCTAAATATAGCTAATCTCTTCATGAAGAAGAACTGGATTTTGTTGCAATATACACAACATGCCTGCTCCCCCTGCCCGGTCGATGGCGCTTAAAGGCAAACCCGGCACGGACAATTCGCCTCTCAAAAGCCTTATCCGGGTCTTCAGACCAGACGGCAAACACACCCCCGGGCATCAGGGCTGATCCGCTCATCGCCAGGGCAGCCTCTCCGTATAGATAGTCACCCCTTTCCCTGGCAGCCTCAAAGGGCCCCTCATAGAGGTCAAGAATAATGGCAT
Source organism: Nitrospirota bacterium (assembly GCA_003232715.1). GTDB lineage: Bacteria > Nitrospirota > Thermodesulfovibrionia > Thermodesulfovibrionales > JdFR-85 > BMS3Bbin07. The sequence goes on along the minus strand of QIJG01000110.1, from coordinate 2,387 downwards.
CAAACCGATTGTCTCCGCCGTTCATTGCGCTGTTGCGGATCTGTGACGCCACATCAGCAATCTCTATGGTAACCCTGGGGTCATTAACTGCCCCGCCGGTAAGTGCAGCCACAGGCCCGTAACACCATCTGACGACTACGGGGTTAAGTTCAGCCACAACAACGCGGGCATCTCCGGGAAGCTCATCGAGCGCTGCCTTCAGGGTGCAGCCCATCCCCAACCCTCCAATGAGCACCCTGGGGGCTTTTTTACTGTTCATGAGATTGCAGGCCAGTTTCGAAAGCAGCACCTCGGATTGGCTGGCCCAGGAGTTCATCAGCACACGGCCGTCAATGGTTATAAGAAACTCAGACCCGTTCCTTTGTCTGAGCTCAAGAAACCCGTCGGAGGTATCATTGCCGTCAATGGTATGCCACGGTTTGGTCATCCGTCATGTCTCCTTATCAGGAGCCCATTGATTTCATTTTCAGCATAGCTGCCCGTTCACGCCGGAGTTGTTTTCTATTAACAGACTTTTTCCGGGGCGTGCTTTTCTTGACACGCGGCGCGTTGGAATCATTTTCACTCTTCCAGCCGACACGGTCAAGGAAGTCCTGATACGTTCCTTCAAATAAAATCACTTTCCCGTCATCAAAGACTATTAGACGGGTGGCCAGCGCGTGAAGCATCCTTTCACTGTGAGTGACTATAATAGCGGAACCGTTGAAAGCATCTATGGCCTCAACCAGGGAATCATTGGATTCCATATCAAGATGGTTTGTCGGCTCATCAAGCATGAGCATGTTGGATGGGCTGACAAGCAGCTTGCCGAGCAGAACACGGCTCTTTTCCCCTCCTGAAAGGACACCGATCTTTTTTAACGCGTTATCCCCGGTAAACATCATGGTGCCGCATATTTTACGGGTCGCGCCCCTGCTGCCTTCGGGATGTACATCCATGATCTCTTCTTCAATGGTTTTGTGCAGGTTAAGACGGTTTATATTAGTCTGGCCGAAATAGGCCATCTGCAACTGATCATGATGGCTGACACTGCCGGTTTTATTTTTCAGCTCTTTTGCGAGCAGATTCAGCAGTGTTGTTTTCCCCTTGCCGTTTTTACCGATAATGGCTATACGGTCCTTCTTTCCTACTGAAAATGACAAGCCATTGATCAAGGGAGGCGTGTCATTGTCAAAAGAAAAAGACAGGTCATTAACCTCCATAAGCTGCTTCCCTGTAAAAGGTGCTGATCTGAACGCGAAATCAAGGTTCCTTATCTCTGTCAATTTTTCAAGGTGGTCTTTTTTCTGCAAAGCCTTTACCCTCGACTGAACGGCACTGGCCTTGGATGCCTTTGCCCTGAACCTGTTTATGAATTCCTCTGTTTCTTTGCGCTTTTTATCATCATTCACCCTGGTCTTTTCGTGTATCTCTTCCTCCAGCAACAACTGCTGATATACCTTGTCGGTCGGGCCGGCTTCTTTCCTCATTTTGCACCGGTGTATGGCCATAGTGTGTGTTGTCACACCGTCCATGAAATCACGGTCATGGGTAATAATTATGAGTTCCTTCTTCCAGTCACGCAAAAACTGTGTAAGCCAGCGCAGGGAGATAATATCAAGGTAGTTGGTAGGCTCGTCAAGCAGGAGAAGATCAGGGTCGGAAGCAAGCGCCTTTGCAAGATTTAAACGAACCTGATATCCCCCTGACAGGTCCAATGGATCGACGCTGAAATCTTCCATGGTAAACCCGAGTCCCGTAAGAATGATCTCCGCCTTATATGTCTCATCAATGCCGTCCTCTGTGTCCTGCAGACTCAGGCACGTCTCTTTCAATACAGTATTTTCGGAAAAGCTGATATGCTGTGACAGATGACCAATTTTATATCCCTTTGGAATACTGATATTCCCTGAATCAACATGGTCCTGCCCCAGTATTATTTTAAAGAGAGTGGTTTTGCCGTGCCCGTTTCTGCCGACAAGACCGACACGTTCACCCGGATTGAGGACAAAACCGGCCTTCTCAAAAAGGACCTGCCGGCCATAACATTTATTTAAGTTGTTTACCTGTATCATTTTATAATCCTGAAACTTCCTCATCGAGCAAGTCGATATCCGTGTTTGATATGGAGATGGTTTTCCACATTTTTCTTTCCCTGTTTGACGCATCCTTATTCCTGGCATGGATATCTGTCAATAACTCTGTGGAGCTCTCACCAAACTGCGCGATCCTTTTATCCGGCAAAGACAATTTCATTTCTGACATATTACTCCCTCACCTCTTTATTTCAGAACAGGTTGTTCATAGATTTTTACAGCCCAGGCGGTTGAAACAGATGGGAACGGTCTTTGATACTACACGTTCACGCACTTCCGGTTAATCGCGGTTTATCTCAGGCAACAGAATAG
>QIJG01000159.1 GCA_003232715.1 Nitrospirota bacterium | reverse complement strand
ACTTGTAAGGAGCTCGATTTTATCGGTTAATCCATAGGATGCGTTTATAAATAATCTGTAAAAGTTGGGCTCGATTGACCGTTCGAGGGAGAACATGATGCCGGGCTTGCCTTTTTCAATTGTATAGGCACTCAGGGTTGAAAAGGTGCCGTAGGGTTGTACAGGTTGAAACCCTTTTGTATCAAAGGCGGCTGAAGAGGTCACAACCGTCAGCACCAGGAGAAGGATGAGCAGAGGGGTTATCTTCTTCATTACTAAAAATAGCAGAAACCCGGAGACTGTGTCAACGAAAGGGCCATGTCCTGTTCTCGTATTTCGGGCGGTTATGATATTATAAACATTACATTTTTGATATTAACGTCAGGGAGGATAGAGTTGGAGAAATATGAACCTGGGAAGGTAGAACTTAAGTGGCAGTCCTGCTGGGAGGAGAGAGGCATTTTCAGCTCCCCTGTTGATGAGAAGAAAAAGAAATTTTACTGTCTCGAGATGTTTCCGTATCCCTCGGGCAGGATTCATATGGGGCATGTGAGGAATTACGCAATTGGTGATGTCATTGCACGATACAAGCGGATGAAGGGATTTAATGTACTGCATCCGATGGGATGGGATGCCTTTGGTCTGCCGGCGGAAAATGCCGCCATAACCCACGGTCTTCACCCTGCAAAATGGACGTATGAAAATATAGAGTACATGAAGACACAACTTAAGAGGATGGGGTTCAGCTATGACTGGTTGCGGGAGTTGACCACCTGCAGCCCTGAATATTATAAGTGGAACCAGTGGTTTTTCCTGAAGATGTTTGAGCGGGGGCTTGCCTACAGGAAGGCATCCTTTGTTAACTGGTGTCCCTCCTGTGTGACGGTGCTTGCCAACGAGCAGGTTATTGATGACAGGTGCTGGAGGTGTGACTGTGAGGTGGTTCAGAAGGAACTGGAGCAGTGGTTTCTGAAGATTACCGCATATGCAGAAGAGCTGCTTGAGGGCTGTGATGAGCTCGTTGATGGATGGCCTGAACATGTTCTGGCAATGCAGCGCAACTGGATAGGCAGGAGCGAGGGGGTTGAGATGGACTTTTCCCTGTCTGAAGGGGAGGGCGCTATAAGGATCTATACCACCAGACCTGATACCCTCTGGGGTGCAACCTTTCTCTGCCTTGCACCTACGCATCCCCTTGCCGCTTCCCTTGTGAAAGACCGGGCAGGGCTTGATTTTATAAGGTCGAAATATGGGGTGATGGAGGAAAAACACGGTCTCTTTACAGGCCAACATGCCGTCAATCCTGTAAACGGCGAAAGGATTCCTGTCTATATTGCCAACTTTGTCCTTACAGAGTACGGTACAGGCGCTATAATGTCGGTGCCGGCCCATGATCAGAGGGATTTTGAGTTTGCCCGCCAATACGGGCTTCCGGTCCGGGTGGTTATTGTTCCTCAGAATGGAGGACTTGGAGAGCCCATACAGCAGGCATACGAGGGTGAAGGAGTCCTCGTAAATTCAGGACAATTCTCGGGCATGAAGAGCACGGATGCCATAAAGGAGATATCCGGCTATATTGAGCAGGAGGGTTGTTAATTACCGCCTGCGGGACTGGGGGGTGTCAAGGCAGAGATACTGGGGAACGCCGATTCCGATTATTTACTGTGATAAATGCGGTGCTGTCCCGGTGCCGGAGAAAGACCTGCCGGTAGTGCTGCCCGAGGATGTGAGTTTGACGGCTGAATGTGGGTCTCCGCTGCAGGCCTCAGAGGATTTTATCAGGACAAAGTGCCCTGCCTGCGGAGCAAGAGCCCGGCGGGAAACCGATACCATGGATACCTTTGTTGACTCATCCTGGTATTTCCTGAGATATTGTTCAGGAAGGGACGAGGAACCCCTCAACAGGGAGAATATATCCTGCTGGATGCCTGTTGATCAGTATATCGGCGGGGTGGAACATGCCGTACTGCACCTTCTGTATTCACGGTTCTTTACAAGGGTTTTAAGGGATGTGGGCATAGTCACGGTTAACGAGCCTTTTAGTAATCTTCTGACCCAGGGGATGGTTTGCAAGGAGACCCTCAAGTGTCCTGAGCATGGATGGCTCTTTCCTCATGAGGTCAATGACGGCAGGTGTATAAAGTGCGGACAGCAGGTTGAGCGGGGCAGGGTGGAGAAGATGTCAAAGTCGAAAAAGAATGTTGTGGATCCTGACTACCTTATAAAAAGATACGGCTCTGACACGTCAAGGCTCTTTATCCTCTTTGCCGCCCCTCCTGAAAAGGACCTGGAATGGTCAGACCAGGGGATAGAGGGTGCATATAGGTTTTTAGGCAGAATCTGGACACTTGTAATCAGGGATGCAGAAAAGCTTAAGGGGGGGGATGTTTATGATGCCGGTACTGAAAGCAGTAACCGGAAATCCTCCAGTGCAAAATTATATCGCAAGACCCATCAGACAATTAAAAAAGTAACCACAGACATAGAAAAGAGACTCCAGTTCAATACCGCCATAGCATCAATGATGGAACTCTTTAACGAGGTATCCGCCTTTACCCCTGAGACTGATAATGACTGGGCTGCTCTCAGATTCAGCATTAAAAACATACTCCTGATGCTGAGCCCCTTCACGCCTCACCTGACCGAGGAATTGTGGGAGGTCATGGGAGAGAGGCGGAGCATAATTGAGCATGAATGGCCTGAATGGGATGAAGATGCTGCAAGGGAAGAGGAGATAGAGCTGGTTATCCAGGTCAACGGGAAGTTGAGGGCAAAGACAATGGCGCCTGCCGGGCTTGGTGATGAACAGATAAGGGCGATGGCCCTTGGGGAGCCGAAGATAAAGAATTTGATTGAGGGCAGGACGGTCAGGAAGGTGATAGTGGTAAAGGGGAGGCTGGTGAATATAGTTGTTGCCTGAATTGAGTGGATAGTGGATGAAAGACTTGGAATATATGCAGTTAGCCCTTGATGAGGCCCGAAAGGCATTTGAGATGGATGAGGTCCCTGTTGGGGCCCTGGTGGTCAAAGAGGATATAATACTTTCAAGGACACATAACCTGATGGAGGCCCTCCAGGACCCGACTGCCCATGCAGAGGTCCTTGCAATCAGGGAGGCTGCAGACAAACTGGAGAGCTGGAGGCTTGAAGGGGCTACCCTCTATGTGACCAAAGAGCCCTGTCCCATGTGTGCCGGGGCGATAGTAAACGCGAGGCTTTCCAGGGTTGTATACGGCTGCAGGGATGACAAGGGCGGGGCGGTGGACAGTCTTTATCATATTCCGTCGGATACGAGGCTTAATCATCAGGCAGAGGTAGTCTCTGAAGTACTGTCCGAGGAGTCGGCAGGGTTTTTAAGGAGTTTCTTCAGGAGCAAGAGAGATGAAAGGGCCATGTAGTCATGATCACGAAATCTGTGTAAATCTGCGTAATCTGCGGATTAAATAGAGTCTGTGTATAAAGTCGAACCGTTGCTGTTTTCTGTCATTCCGGCTTGTCCGGAATCGTTATTTAAGAAGGATTCCCG
>QIJG01000150.1 GCA_003232715.1 Nitrospirota bacterium | reverse complement strand
CTGAAATAGGGGACAGGCTGCTGGATTGTGTCAATCTTCTCAGGACCGAGCAGTCTGACCGGGTTTTTATGGAACTTTCAGAAGGGATAAAAAACCTTAACCACTTAATAGACTTTATCCGGGAAGTGAAGAAGGGCGTTGAGCACCTCAGGCTCAAAGGATATAACATATCAATGGAACCCTTTGCATGCTGGGATAATTCCCTTGATATCTTCAAGGAAATGCTCTCAGCTTTTGAGAGCAGGGACTGGGTAACTCTATCAGACCTTATTCAATACGAACTGCCACCTCTTTTTGAAGAGGGTAAGAAGGGTTTGTCTGAAATAAGCGGGAGATTAGAGGAGATTTAAGCCTTGGAATTTTTTCTCTAAAGTTTTTTGAAAATCGTCCGATATGTCTTATATCAATCTAAAGAATTAAGGAAGTTGGGGAGGAGAGAGCAAGGCGTTAAAGATAAGACGCATAGCGCGGAGGATACGGGCCTCTTAACTCTTTGTGCTCTGCGCTTTGCGTCTTTAAATAGTGTCTGTGTATAAACTACAGTAATTGAGTCGGGAATCCTTCTTAAATAACGATTCCGGACAAGCCGGAATGACAGAAAACAGCAACGGTTCGACTTTATACACAGACTCTAAGTAATGTAATCGTGAGGCTGAAAAAGAGAGAAAGATTGGGGATGATACAAGGTTTTATGAATTATCTTTTAAGATAACTCCTGAACCCATCAACTCTTTAACTTTATAGACTTATGATAAGCAGTATAAAGGAGATAAATTACTTTTATCAGCCACGTGAGACGAAAAATATAAATTGGGGTAATGGAGTACCTTTTTTCTGGATTTGGGAGAATAGATTTTATATATTTTTTACTACTATAATTTTAAGTTGCTTCTCCCCCCCCTCCTCCTTAACTCCATTACTCCAATATTTTATTTGTCCTTCGTGGACTATCTGCTTGTGTAAATTAAATGTCTTTCAACTCCTGCCTGGTCCTCCTGCTATAAAGTTTTATTAAAGTTCTCTACAGAATGGCCGATATAAGGAATAAGGGAGAAGTTTTTTCAGTTGTGGTCGCACGGAGGTAAAGATGACGATATTGCCATCACAGATTAATGATATGCTCAGGCTTTATTCAAGGTTTTCGAGTAGAGATTCTTTTTTGTCTGATGAGACATTCCCTCCAGTAGATAAACCTGAAGATGCTGTTGACATCTCCACAGAGGCAAAGAAGCAGGAGATTCAGGACCAGACAAAGATGGAGGTAATGAAAAAAATTAAGGAGACCGGCATAATTGGAAAAGAGAGAGTTTAAGATACTAATCATTGACGATGATGAAATAGCCAGGGATGTAGTTGTCAGCCTTCTTTCCAGAGAAGGCTTCTCAGTTCATTCAGCCTGCGACGGCATTGAGGGAATCAGGGCACTAAAGTTGAACCTTTATAGTCTTATAATAACCGACCTGAGGATGCCGGGGGCTGACGGGTTTGAGGTATTAAAGGCTGCCTGCAACCTCAATCCAAAGGCGTCAGTAGTTATCCTGACGGCATATGGGACACTTGACAATGCGATTGAGGCTATAAAGTTTGGTGCATATGACTACATTACGAAACCATTTAAACTCCGGGAGATAATTATTGTAGTGGAAAATGCCATGAAGAGGGCTGAACTGATAGAAGAGAACGAAGAGCTCAGGCTTCATCTGCGTAATACATACAGGGATCTGGAGATGATGAATACGGTAAAAAGGCATGCCACTCCTGATATAACAATGAATTTTCTTGAAAGACTTGCACGACTCAGACAGATGAATATTATTAATGAAGGTGATGTTGAGATATTAAAGGAGAAATTGCTTTCAGGAGTTGTAAATGCCGCGTAAGGAGCGTCCTTTCAGATATAGTAAGAGCCGCCGGTCCCTACCAGACGGATATTGCTATGGATGGCCTGGAGGGACTTGAGAAGGTAAGTCATGATGAATACGATATAATCTTTACGGATATTAAAATGCCCCGGATGGGAGGGCTTGAATTCATGCAGGAAGTAAGGAAGCAAAATCCAATGATACCTGTAGTAGTAATTACTGCTTATTCCTATCTTGAAACGGCAATATCGGCTATGAAGCAAGGGGCGGCTGACTTTATTACCAAGCCGTTTACTTTTAATGATATAAGGCATATTCTCAGCAAGGTAATCCGTGAGAGAGAACTGATAAAGAGTTTTGCCGGTAATGGTAATAAAGATGCAGTAGTTGAAACACTTAATTCAGAACTTTATAAAAAACTTCAGGAGATAAATACACTTTTTAACTTCAGTATAGAGCTTGATGAGATAAAGGAGAATTCGAGTATATTTAGCAGAATCGTTTCCATGATTGCGAGGCTGCTGAAGGTAAAGAGGGTTGCTCTCGGACTGCTTGAAGGTGGAAGTATCGAGAGTCGTTACACAATAGGTATAGCACATATAGAAAAGCTTCCCTTGAAGGGTTCAATATATGAGGATGTTATCGGGAGTAAGACATATATTGTCCTTGAGGTTGGCCAGAAAAATCCTTTCAGTGGATATCCGCTTGACTCGGAGTTCCTTATCATTCCCCTTATACTTAACAATGAAGTGTTGGGATTCCTGAGTATAACAGATAAGACCGATGGTTATAAATTTGCCGATGAAGAAATTAATCTCGCTCTAACGCTTACACACAAGGCATGCCTCAGGCTTGAGAACAATGCCCTTTATGAAATAACATATAATAATCTCATCAATACATTGAAGACCCTTATTTTAACAGTGGAGGCAAGAGATTCCTATACAAAACAGCATTCCGAAAGGGTCACGAAGCTGTCTCTTGAGATTGCAGATGAGATAGGCTGTGCTCAGGCAGAAAAGGATGCAATAAGATTTGCGGGTTATTTACATGACATTGGAAAGATTGGGGTCAGAGATATAGTCCTGTTAAAACCAGGGGGATTGACAGATGAAGAGTTTGAAGAGATAAAGAAACACCCTGTAATAGGTGACAATATTGTATCCCCACTCGGTTTGTTTCCCCTCGAGAGGCTGCTGATAAGGCACCATCATGAGCGATTTGATGGTCATGGTTATCCGGACGGACTGCAGGGTGAGGATATCCCACTCATTGCGAGAATTTTATCCGTTGCCGATACCTACGATTCCATGACTACAACGAGGCCTTACAGAAAAGGGGTGAATCATAAGACAGCGATAGGTGAAATAAAGAGATGCTCCAGTTCCCAGTTTGACCCCGTAGTAGTAGATGCCTTTATGTCAACATCTACAGGAAGGGGAGGCAGCTGATGGGTATTGAACGTGGCAGTGATGTTCATATCAGGACAAGGGATGGTGTCAACTATTTTAATGCCAGGGTTACAGAGGGAGATGGTGTAAACTACCGTCTTTGTTTTGATTGCGAGATAAGTGGGTTGAAAGGGCAGAAGGTTCTGATGTGTCAGGGGAATACCGAAACAGTGGCCTTAGTGAAGGATGTCAAGGGGAACGAGCTTTTCCTTGAAGTTCCAGGTGATCTATACGAGGAGGAGCGTAGGTCTTTTTTCAGGGTCGATGATGCATTTCCAGTAAAGATGAAAAAGGTTGGTAAATTATCCGTACGTTCACCAGGATTTCTTTTCCCGCCTTCAGATCAGAAGATAGCCGAAACCGGGACAGAATCTCAGGAGAGCGGTCTTATACCGCTCTTGAAGGAGATTAACAATAAACTCGACTTTCTGTTAAATACCCTTGTGCTTCAAGAGGCGGGGGTGTTGAACGAGGAGGCCGGTGCCGTAAATATCTCCGCTTCAGGGATAAG
>QIJG01000233.1 GCA_003232715.1 Nitrospirota bacterium | reverse complement strand
TTTGCTCACGGACTCGGCATAAGTGCCCTGTGGGTAGGTATTCTCATGGCTGCAATCACCCTGTCGTTACAGGCATGGAGTATTAAAACAGGGGCACACTGGCAGACCATGGTCTTCACAGTCCTCTGTCTGAGCCAGCTTGCCGGTGTCATGGCCATGAGGTCGGAAAAGGAGTCACTCTTTAAAAGCGGCCTTTTCAGTAACATACCCCTGTTAGGTGCCGTACTGCTCAGTTTCATCCTGCAGATGGCAACTGTTTATTTACCGCCACTCAACTCCATATTCAGGACAAAGCCACTGACACCGGCTGAACTCTTTATTACCCTGTCACTGTCATCAATGGTATTTTTTGCTGTTGAGCTTGAAAAACTGATAAAAAGGAAATTCTCTTAAACAATACCGGGCAATGGAATTCTCTCTTTTAGACAGGATTAACAGGATTTACTGGATTTTTTCTTCTCTTAAAGAAACTAATGCCATCTTATCCTTTATCATGTAAATCCTGTCAAAGAAAATTCTATAAGCCGTTAGGATATATTCATAGTAATCTGGTGCAGCGCCTCTGTGCAGCAGCATTGCTTTTTATGCGCGCTGCTGATCTCTCTGAGATTAAAGCCAGCTATTTCTTTCCTGCTTTCTTTTTGTCGGGAAAGAGTATAACGATGCTTATTCTCCTGTTTTTCGGGTCGAGCGGACTATCCGTAAAAAGCGGATCCGTATCTGCATAGCCAACGACACGGACTATCCTTGCCGGAGCTATCCCGAGTCTTTCCAGATCCCGTCTTGCTGCATTTGCCCTGTCCGCAGAGAGTTCCCAGTTGGTATAATTACTATTTGATGAATAAGAATATGAATCAGTATGTCCCTCTATGAAGAGCTTGTTTTTTATATTGTTAATATTATCTGCAAGCACCTTTAGTATCTCTTCAGCCTTAGTGGTAAGTTCAGCACTGCCGGACGGAAACATGGAACTGCCGTTTTTATCAATAATCTCTATTTTTACTCCTTCTTTCACAACCCTCACAAGTATCTGATCTTTTATATCGCCCAGCAGGGATTCAACTGCCTCTTTTATGGCCTGCTGGAGGGCCTCCGGTGTGATGCCCTTGTCTCCGAAGGTCCCGTAATAGTCCGCGAAGGCCTTATCAGAGGTCTCTCCCGGCTCATTAAACATCTCACTGGACTTATCCATAAAGGATGTGCCTCCCTTCTCGAAAATACTGAACTCCTTGAAGTATGTAGCAACCCTTGCCCGTTTCTCCGGAGAAACCATAGTTACTAACCAGAGGAGGAGAAAAAAGGCCATCATCGCAGTTACAAAGTCTGCATATGCCACCTTCCAGCTTCCCCCATGACCTCCGCCTTCACTGGTCTTTTTTACCTTTTTGATTATTATCTTTGAGTCTTTCATTTGCTTTTACCGCTTTTACCCATCATTTATTTCTTCCTTACCGTCTCTTCAAGTTCATTGAATGAGGGCCTGTCAGACGTAGGGATTGCCCTTCTGCCAAACTCTACAGCCATCTGCGGGGCGGAGCCACCTACAAAAGATACCAGGGATATCCTTATAATCTGAAAGCTGACACCATCCTCCGTTACCTTTGCCTCGAGATTGGTAGCTACAGGGCCGACAAAGCCGTAACACATCAGAACTCCGAGAAACGTCCCCACCAGCGCTGCGCCTATACTCTCGCCAAGAACCTCGGGGGGGTCGCTAATCTTGCCCATTGTAAGAACCACTCCGAGGACAGCGGCCACTATGCCGAGCCCGGGCAGGGCATCTGCAACTCTTGCTATATTATGAGCCGGGATCATTGCCTCATGATGGTGGGTGTCTGTCTCAAGCTCCATCAGGTTGTCCAGCTCATAAGGCGGTCATTTGTGGAGATTATCACCTTGAGGTTATCGCAGAGGAAACTTACTGCATGATGGTTGGACATTACAGCCTTGTATTTTAAAAACAGGGGGCTCTTCTCGGGACTTTCAATGTCCGCTTCTATAGATATAAGCCCCTCCTTCCTGATTTTGGAAAATATATTATAGAGCAGGCCCAGGAGTTCAAGGTAGCCGGACTTGCCCATCGTCCTCGAGGAGAAGAGCTTTCCAAAACTCTTCACTATCATTGAGAGGACCTTGGGGGGAGCAGCTATGATGAGAGATCCGATAGCAGCACCGAATATGATGACTACCATCAGGACACTGAGGTTGCCGTGTTCCATCAGGTAGCCACCAACTACAGCTCCCAGGACGACCAATATTCCAATTATTACAAACATAAGCTCTTCTTATTTATCGGCTTAATTGAGTAAAACTTTAGGTCTGATTTAAATATGACGAATGGGTTAAAATATTTTAAGTGAAGAGGCAGACCGTTATATGTATTGGTGGTGCACATAGTGGATGTGGCAAAACCACTGTGGCCGAAAACCTCCTGAGATTGCTCGGTGGTTCATGGGGTGCAATCAAGTATACAAAGACCGCTTTTTACACCTCTGTACGCCGAAGTCAGGAGGCCCCGGAGGATAAGGATACTTCCCGCCTCCGTCGGGCAGGGGCAGGGGATGTGCTCTGGGTTCAGGCACCTGATGCCGGACTTGAAGAGCCCATGGATATGGCCGTTAATCTGCTCGCACATTGTGAAGGGATAGTGGTTGAAGGTAACTCTCCAATTGAGTTTTTATCCCCTGATATAGTAATATTTGTCTTTGGAAAGGACACCGGCAGGTTAAAGCCATCTGCTTTGAGGATTGTTAAAAAAGCCGATATTGTAATCTATCAGGATGAAATTCCCGGGTCAGACCCCTCAAACCGTGGGCAGTCTGAACCATGCAGGGATGAGACTATCCATTTTGACATCAAGGAAAGGGCTTGCTTTCACAAACTCAAAGCCATCATCATGAATAAA
>QIJG01000107.1 GCA_003232715.1 Nitrospirota bacterium | reverse complement strand
CTTCAGCAGCTTGTCAGGTCATATTTCTCCAGGAAACCATCAGGGATATCAGAATGTTTTCTTCCCGACAGACCAAAATAGTACAAAGGCTTACCATCCATCGACATTCTGTGGCGATAGCGTTCCAAATGGTAAATATCCAGATACTTTGAAAATATCAATTCCCGAATCATTCGTGAAAATCCCGATGTGTCCGTGTGATCTAAAAAAGTCTCTTTGATATTAAAAGCAATCCATCCTTCACTCTGGATAAGGTTGAAAGCTGTAATAAAAGCCTTGGGCGGAATATCGCCAAAACCAAGAGCTGCAACTGTTGTCAGGCAGTCCGGCATCCACGACGCTATTTCATCATGAAGATCTTCATCAAGATTACAAAAATCTGCAACATAATACGCGTCATAAACCCATAGCCTATCCCTTTCCGCTGCCTGCTGTGCTTCATCAATGATATCCACTCCAATTAACCTTGAAACACCATGTTTTTTTAATGCCTCTCCCATCATTCCATTGCCTGCGCCAAGATCTAAAACCCGCAATTCGCTAAGATTGTATTCAGATTGACTAAGGCTGTGCTTCAGGATTTCCGATACCTTTGCAGGAGATTGACATTTCAATCGCTCATAGAATAGTTGCTCATATAAATCCTGTTTATTATAAATGATATCATAATCATGAAAACGAATCTTCTTCTTTCCTGCGGGCTCTATTAAATAAAAAAATGCTTCATCCTGTTCAAGTTTTTCTGTTTCTCTTTTGGGAAACTGTATTCTGTATCTTTTTTTCATTACTTTCCTTTCCTTATCTTTAATCTAGGCCTAACACCCCCATCAGGGGCTTGTTATATTTTTATTCTTTCCTTTAGTAAAGCCGGACTCCTCTTGCCGTGAGTTATTGCCAATACTATTATCTTATCTTTTTCAACCAGATAGATTATTCTGTATTCATTATTCTTTTAAGAACATCCTCCCATGGAGAGCCCAAGTCAGGATTCCGATGGTAAGCATCTAATCGTTCATCAATTATTTTTTTATCGTCTTTGGGTTAATTCAATTGAGTCAGCTGCTAATGCTATCGTATCCCAGATATCTTCTACCAATTGAATTCTCTCAGGAATTGATAAATCAAGAGTATCAGTTGCCCTTATTCTCTTCATGATTCACAACCTCCTGTCATTTCTTATTTATACTTTTTTTATTTTAACATATCGGGTAGACCGGGAGCCTCCCGGCTCTATGCATTATTAAGTTTCTCACCCCGCGCAATTGCACGTGTAACTGTGGACGTAGCCACCCCTAAGTGTCTCGCTATTTCAGCCGTAGACACGCCCAGTTCCTCTATGCCCCTGTAAGCTATTAATGCACGGGTTTGGCTTACTTTATTCCGGCGGCTACCCCCTTGCAATTCTTTGACACTTACCTGTCTCTTCTTACATTCTTCCTTGGTTATATCTGTAATTGTCTTACCTGAAAGGCGCAATTTTAATTGACGAATCTCTTTTTTTTCTGCTTCCTTCACTATATTATGTACAAAATCACCCTCTCCAAGAATCCTTTCATCAAATTCCTCTTCTTGATCTCTTCTCCTCATGGATAATACCTGAGACCATCCACCAAGACTACGAATTAACCCGCCTCCTGTTAATTCGGTACCATACTTTATATTTAATCCTTTTTCCATAAATCTGCTGTATGCCTTTGTCGCTGCTTTTTTCCTTATTCCAAACCGGGCCAAGACATATTCTGTATCCATCCATTGGCATTTGCTCTTTCCCATAACCGCACTATGGCCGCTCCAGGGATAGTTGTTTAATCCTTCAATATCTTTGACAATACCAGACCTTATGGGATTAAGGTGTATGTATCTTATTAATGCCAACAGGTATCTGTCTTCTTCGCATAATATCGATTTGTAACGGTTCTCAAATAAATGCCCGCTCCGGTTATATCTCCGATTGAAAT
>QIJG01000205.1 GCA_003232715.1 Nitrospirota bacterium | reverse complement strand
GGATAACAACGTTTTTTACCACCTCCCATTTTGTAGCACCAAGGGCGTAGGCAGATTCCTTTACAATCTCCGGAGTGAGGTTAAAGGCATCTCTTGATATGCTTGCTGTAAAGGGAATAATCATGATACTCAGGATAATTCCTGCCGTCAGAAGATCAATGCCCATAGGTGTGCCTTCAAAGAGTATCCCTATGAGGGGGATATGTCCTAAAGTGCTCTGTAGTGCCGGCTCTATATAGTCTGTCATTATGGGGGCAAGGATAAAGAGCCCCCACATGCCGTAGATGATACTCGGGATTGCGGCAAGGAGTTCAATGGCAATGCCTATCGGCGACTTGAGAAAGTCCGGAGCGATTTCAGTTATAAATACCGCTATACCGATTGCTGCAGGTATGGCTATAATCAGGGATATTGCAGTCACTATTGCCGTGCCGTAGAGGGATGTGGCCGCCCCGAAGGACTCCCTTACAGGGTCCCAGTCCGTCGAGGTCAGGAATTTCAGTACACCAAACTTTTCTATGGCAGGGGATGACTCCGTGAATAACACATACAGTATTCCAATGATAAAGACAAGAACGGACAGGGATGCCAGCCCGGTAATAATTGAGAATGTTACGTCGATCGGGTTTTTCTTGAAAAGTACCGGCAACTTTTATTTCTCCTCTAAATTATCATGAAAGCAAAGAAATAGGGCCGGGTATCAAGTATTATAACAGACACCCGGCCCTATTTCCTTAAATATTCTTTAAATAAAGCATTATGCTTTTCAATAAATTCCCTGCGCCTTCCAGTACTTTCTGATCTTGTCCTTTAACGGCTCGGGTAATGGTATATAAACGAGACTTTTAGCAGTATCATCGCCATTGCTGAATGCCCAGTCAAAAAACTTGACAACCTTGGGGTTTACCTCTTTCTTCTCCTTTGCAAGGAGTATAAATGTGGCACCCGATATAGGCCATGCGTTTTTACCGGGGGCGTTGGTGAGCCAGAGATAGAAATTTTTCTTCGGCTCAAAATCTCCTGAGGCTGCTGCATCCTGAAAGCTCTCAAAGCTCGGCTCAACAAAGTTGCCGGAGGGGTTTTTCAGTAGCGTATATGCAAGCTTGTTCTGTTTTGCATAGGCAAACTCAACATATCCAATGGAGTGCTTAACCCTTTTCACATAGTTTGCCACACCCTCGTTACCCTTGCCGCCTATACCGACAGGCCATTTAACCGCCTTTCCCGCGCCGACCTTCTCCTTCCATTCAGGACATACCCCACTGAGATACGTAGTGAATATCGCAGTTGTCCCCGAACCGTCAGACCTGTGAACAACCGTGATCTTTTTGTGTTTAAGAGACACTGATGGATTCAGTTCCTTTATTTCCCTGTCGTTCCAGTATGTTATATCACCAAGGAAGATCTTGCATATAGCCTCTGAATCAAGCTTAAGCTCGCCTGCCTTTATTCCCGGTATGTTGACCACAGGGACAACTCCGCCAATCACGGCAGGAAACTGCATCAGATTCTCTTTTTTAAGCTTCTCCGGCTTCAATGGAGCATCAGAGGCACCAAAGTCAACTGTCCTGTTTACAATCTGCCTGACCCCACCTCCTGAGCCTATAGACTGGTAATTAAGTCTTATGCCCGTGGCCTTGTTGTATTTGTATCCCCATGCAGAATAAACAGGATAGGGAAAAGAGGCTCCTGCACCATTAAGCGTCTCCGCCGCTCCGGCAATGCCAAATGAAAAGATAAGTGTAATTGCTGCTACAAACGTTAAGATGGTCTTCATATATCCTCCTTAGTAATTTTACTTCTCTTATGTTACAGTAATGTTACAAAACTGTTACAGTTTTGTTAAAAAAGCCTTGCTTGCTTCCTGCTTCACCTCCCTGAAAAAAAGAATATAAGATATTAGCATCTGCGTGTTACGGTAATATTACAGGCACGTTAATTTTTCAGGAAACCGGCCGATTGGAGGGGGGAAAAAAATCCCCACCCCTTCCCTGAGAAGGGAAAGTGTGGGGATAGAATTATCACAGTTCAATCCGTTTTGTACTCAACTTTGTACTCAACAGAGCCGGGACTATCTTCTGCCTTTTCCATGTTCTCCGCTATGTTCGGCATGTCCCGTCTTCTTTAATGCCTCCACAATGACATGATAAATTACATTCTGCTCCTGGACACCGTGCAGCAGACTTGCCCCGGGGCCTCCGGCATAGATTGCAACGTCCTCACCGGCATGTGTCTCGCTG
>QIJG01000257.1 GCA_003232715.1 Nitrospirota bacterium | reverse complement strand
CAAGGATGGCAACGGCAAGTTTTTGTCCAAACCTTGCAAGCCTCTTCTGAAGGGGGGTTTTTACCTCTTCCTCTTCCTGAAGCATGGCGGCGATCTTGCCAAGTTCCGTATTCATGCCCGTTGCTGTGACCATTGCCCGCCCGCGGCCATAAGTGACGGAGGTGCCCCGGTAAACCATATTCTTCCTGTCCGCAAGCGGAGGCATCTCCTCATGCAGGGGCTTTGTGTGCTTTTCTACGGGATTGGATTCCCCTGTCAGGGCTGCTTCTTCCGTCTTTAACCGGGCTGCCTCCAGGAGTCTCATGTCTGCCGGTACGACCTGCCCTGCCTCAAGGATTACAACATCCCCGGGGACAAGTTCGGATGCCGGGATGTTTGCAGGTACGCCCTCTCTTATTACAGTTGCAGTGGGTGATGCCATCTTCCTGAGGGCTGCCATTGCCTTTTCAGCCCTGTATTCCTGGACAAAACCGATAATGGCATTAAGGATAACGATTACTGCTATGGCTATGGTATCGGAAGCCTCACCGATAACCCCCGAGACAACGGCGGCAGCAATCAGTACGAGGATCATGAAATCCCTGAACTGGTCGAGAAAGAGCATGACAGGACTCTTTTTCTTCTTTTCCCTCAGTTCATTCGGGCCATATTCAGCCACTCTTTTCCGAGCCTCTTCATTAGAGAGTCCCTGAAGGGATGAGTTCAGCCGCTCAATGACCTCTCTTGTTTCTTTCCTGTGCCAATCCATTTTATTATTCATAATATCAGGTTATATCCTTGCATACAGCAGCATCAGGTTAATTATATACACCAGCAATATTCCCAGTGAGTCCCATGCCAGAAACAGGGGTTTTTTGGTTGAACGGTAGGTTAACCCTATGATTGCAATGGTTATCATGGTAATGGCTGAGAGGGCGGAGATTATGTGATTAGTATTGGTAAAGGAAAGAATTGGGCCTTTGGTAAAGAAGATATCGTCAATAGCAAGGATGAATATATTAAAGATATTGCTTCCAAAAAGGTTGCCGATCGCCAGGTCTACGGCATCTATTCTGAGGGCGGTCATAGAGACTACCACCTCCGGCAGGGAGGTGGAGACGGCAATAAAAATATTGCCTGTAAAGGTCTGTCCCAACCCGGTTGTTTCCGCAATTCCCTTGCCGATCTCCGGCAGGAAGACCGCAGCAATAACAACGACCATTGCATTAATACCGTAATGGATGATTGCGGTCCTGGTTGATATGTCTTCATATCTTGGTTGTTTAGTAACGGTTCCCTTCACAAAGGCGGCAATCTTTTTCTTTTCGTAATGAAAGAGCGTCCTCATTGCTACAAAATAGATGACTATTATCAGCAGGGTATAAGGACCGATCCAACCGATCGGGTCGATAGCCTCACCTGCAAAGAGACTCATTGCAACTATTGAGATGAGAAGCAGTCCGAAGCCGGCGGAAAGTATATGTCCCTGATGGGCCTTTGTTGAGATAGGCATGGGACGGTATGTTGCATCAAGCATTGCAAGGATCAGCATGTTAAATACACAACTTCCGAGGATATCACCTACTGCAATATCAGGAGTGCCGGCGTATGTGACGGAGGTTATACCCGTTACAAGTTCGGGAAGGGAGGTGACCGAAGCTATCAGAACCAGGCCTATCCATGTCCTGCTGAGACCTGTCTTCTCAGCTATAATATCTCCGTACTTTGAGAGTTTTGAACCTGAATAAACGATCAATAGTGTGCAAAGCAGAAAACCAGGCCATAAGAGCATGTATATCTCCTAATCTTGTTTGCCGGGTATCAGGTATTTTTACTGACCGTCTCTCCACCCTCTTCTTGGAATAACCCTTATTCCTGAAGGGTCGACATGGAGTCCAAACCTCTCGTCCTCGGCGGCAAAACCGACCCGTGACCCTTCCTTTATGTTGTTCAGTTTATCCACTATAACCCCCTTCAGATGGCATCCCC
>QIJG01000168.1 GCA_003232715.1 Nitrospirota bacterium | reverse complement strand
CAAGTACGTATAGTACCCCGGTAAGAGATGAGCCGAGTTGGGTGGACAGCCTGATCCTTTGTGCCTCACCGCCTGAGAGTGTTGCAGCAGGTCTGTTCAGGGTGAGATAATCAAGTCCCACCCAACGGAGAAAATGCAGCCTGTCCCTGGCCTCTTTTATTATACGTCCTGCAATTATCCCCTCCCTTTCAGAGAGGGTGAGGTTATTTATAAATTCAAGGGCCCTCTTTACGGAGAGCCTTGAGAATTCACCGATGTTAATGCCCTGAAGTTTAATGCCCAGTGCCTCCTTCTTTAACCTTAATCCACCACAGGCCTTGCAGGGTATCAGTTTGTCGGACTCTGATGTCTCCTCAATGAGGTTTTCGTATCCGAGGCCGTGACATAGTGGACAGGCCCCAAGGGTACTGTTGAACGAGAAGAACATGGGGGTAATTTCCGGATAGCTTAATCCGCACTTTATACATGCAAGGGTCCTGCTGAAAAGGATGTCCTCGTTCAGGTCAATGAGGTTGATAATCACTGTGTCTGAAAAATTCAGGGCGCTTTCAATGGCTGATTTCAGTTGTCTTTCAATGCCCGGTTTAACTATTAACCTGTCAACAACCATCTCTATGGTGTGCCGTCTCTGTTTTTTAAGTATGATATCTCCTGTCAGGTCAGCCATCTCTCCGTCAATCCTTGCCCGTACAAAACCCTCCCGTCTCATCTGCTGGAGTTCTTTCCTGTACTCACCTTTACGTTCTCTCACTATTGGAGAAAGGATCTGAAGCCTCGTTCCCCCCGGCATCTGCAGAATTGAAAGGAGTATGTTTTCTGTGTCCTGAACCGTGATTGGACTGCCGCAGTTGTAACAGTATGGTTTTCCGATCCTTGTATAAAGCACCCGCATGTAGTCGTATATCTCGGTTATTGTTCCGAGGGTGGACCTTGGAGACCTTGAGACGGTCTTCTGTTCAATCGCCACAGAGGGAGACAGTCCTTCAATGTAATCAACGTCAGGCTTTTGCAGTTCGCCGATAAACTGTCTGGCATAGGATGAAAGGCTCTGGACATAGCGGCGCTGCCCTTCGGCATAGATTGTATCTATAGCGAGGGAAGATTTTCCTGAGCCCGAGGGTCCTATAACAATTATCCTGTTTCTCGGTATTTTCAGGTCTATGTTCTTTAGATTATGCTCTCTTGCACCCTTTATAACAATAAAATCTTGCATACGTGACATGGTGATGGACATGTAATCAATTAATATAACTCAAAAAGGGGAGGGGGTGCAACGGGACAGCTATTTTTGCAGGGCTATTTTGACAATAGTTAAAAGTTTTTGCATCTTTGGTATATAATATTATGACGCAATTATAAGTCCGGCGGTAAATAGTCTGCCATACCCTGAACCGGATATGTAAGGGATTCAGTATCTGATTGCCAAAGATATACAGATGCCGGGCGGTAATATCCCTGACTTGCTTAATGGAGAAATTGTGATGGAGACAAAAAAGATACTGATAGTTGAGGATGAGAAGGAACAGGCTGATTGCCTTAAGGAACTCCTGACTTTAAAGCCCGGCAATAGTTGGGAATCCGTTGATGTGCTCTATGCCGCAAGCGGGAACGAGGCGATTAAGCAGCTCACTCCTGACATAGATATAGTTGTGCTGGATATAATACTGCCTGACATGAGCGGTCTTGAGGTTCTCAGATACATCAGGGAACGGTATCCCTCTATTTCTGTAATCGTTGTCACAGCTTACGGGACAGAGGATTTGTGCCTGAGGGCATTCAGACTCGGGGCAAAAGACTATATAAAGAAGCCCTTCAGTTTTGATGAATTACTGAAGAAGATCGAGGCAATTCTTTCCGGTAGTTTCTGCCGGATTAATGACGAGCCCGGCGTAAGTGAATCACCTATGATTCCACCGCATATTCTATCAAGATTGGTGAAGGTAAAGACGTATATTGATTACAACTATATGTTGCCTATCACTATTTCAGAACTCAGTTCTGTTTCCGGTCTGAACAGGGTTTATTTGTGCAAGTATTTCAGGGCACTTACAGGCTTTACCTGCAATGTTTATATAAGAAGGTTGAGACTGGATCATGCGATTCAGTTACTGAAGGAAGGCGATAATAGTATATCCGATGTTTCAATGAAGCTTGGTTATAGCCCCAAATATTTTTCCACCCTCTTTAAAAAGACCTACGGTGTTGTCCCAAAAAAGATAAAGAAATGATTTTTTTAACCAGGAGGTGGCGTTGAGCAGTTCTTTCGGTTTTGGGGGAATTAATGCAGCCCTTGTATTGAAAAAAGTTTAGGTTCCTTATATCGTCTTTTCATATATCCGGTACTTCTTATACAAGTTGCTCCCGAACATCTCGATAATTCTTATAACCGGCTCATTGTCTTCCAGAATCCATGACATTTCCACCCGTTTATGGCGTTTCCTTGCGGCCTTAAATGCCTCTTTGAACATCAGGGCATCAACCCCCCTGTGCCTGTATTCAGACTTAACGCCAAGGAGGAGAAGTCTGAGGTCTGTTATTGTTCTCTGGTAGTACAGTGCCTTAAGAATGGATATCGCGGTTAGTCTGCCCTTCATCTTCCTGAGGAGGAAATTAAAATCAGGCAGAAGGCCAAGGAATCCAACAGGCTCACCATCCTTCTCTGCAATCAGTGTCATCTCGGGTGGGGCAATGGGTTTCAGACGTTTTCCGAGGTATTCCAGGTCGTCATCCGTGAGTGGAATGAACCCCCAGTTCGTATTCCATGCATCATTATAAACTTCTTTAAATGCATGGAGTTCCTCGCTGAACCTCTTCTTTTCAATCTGTCTTATCTTTATACCCCTGCGCTCGGCCAGACGGGCGACTCGAAGCACCTTTTCGGGTAATTTCTCTGGAATATCAACAATAAATGCGAGGAGATCCTTTGCCTTTGTCATCCCGCACTGTTGCATCAGCGAGGAATAATAAGGGGGATTGTACTGGAATCCTTCCATCAGAAAGCCGCACTGCTCATTTGTTGAAAAATCCATCGGCCCCCTCATGACTGTCATTCCTGCCTCCATGAGGTCCTTTGATACCGTGTCTAACAGGATATTTGCAATATCGGGGTCATTATGGGACTCAAAGAAACCAAAGAATCCGGCTTTTTCATTATGGAATCTGATGTGCTGTTGATTGATTATTGATGTGACCCTTCCAACTGTTTTTCCTCCCTTCCTGGCAAGAAAGAATCTTACAGCGGCATTCTTGAAGAAGGGGTTTGCAGGAGAGAAGTGTTCTTTCTGGTCCTTTATAAGCTCAGGGCTGTAAAAGGGGTCGTTTTTGTATAATTCAAAGGGGAACTTTATAAATTCCTTTATCTCCCGGTCTGTTTTTGCTTCAGTGACCTCTATCATTAGTTCCTCCCTGGTTTTTTATTGCTATTAAATCAGCCCCAGGCT
>QIJG01000192.1 GCA_003232715.1 Nitrospirota bacterium | reverse complement strand
ACTGAAACCACATTGCCGGGCTCAACCGTAACAGTTGAAAGCCCGATACCATTTAAATCCACTTTATTCTTATTCTTTAGGGGTATTTTTAATCCAGCCTCAGCAAATGCCTTGAGTTGCTCAGAGAAGGTATGGTCTCCATGAATTCCCAATCGTGCATAAAAACTCCACCAGGTCTCCTTATAACCGGTTGCGTAAACCGTATCTTGTATGTCCCGCTGCCACCACCTGTAACCGAGTCCGGCAAAGGGTTCAAGAGAAGATTTCTCTGCCACCATGAAATTCCAGCCAAGGTTTCCTTCGACTTTCAAGCCGGCATAATTTGTATCTGTTTCTACGGGCGTACCCGTCTGTGTCTGCCCGTCATAATTTACGGTTCCTCCAAATAGTTCGCCTTTACCTCTTAAAACCAGTGACCCGGCAATATCCGACCTGACAGAACTGCCAATGACATTGATTGGTCCTGATTCTTTTAAAAGTTGTGAGCCGCTATCATCGTATTCCTTCCAGGTGAAAAATTCAGTCTTTAAATAAATATCAGCATTATTGGCAGCAGCAATAACCGGTTCACAGAAAAGACACAGACTGAAGACAACGAATACCATGACAAGGAAAGAATGTTTGATTTTGTTTTTTGATTTCATTATTGTCTCCTCTTTTTTTATGAAGTGAACAATTTATTTTATGACTCAATGCTGCATCACGCTCAACAGACTCATCACGTTTGTGACTTTTTTGCCGTTTTTAAAAACACCTCTCTCTAAAGTCACTCAAATTCAGCGCTGTAGAGGAGATTTTTCTCTACAATAATTTGTTGATGTTCCGGACATTTTGAAAGAAGCGGTTTTATAATATCCACGCTGGATAATCCTTCGGGCTGTGCCTGAAAGAGAGCGGATTTTTTTTAAAGGCAGGCTTAACCAATTTTTATTTTTTTCATCTCAGATGTCTTATGTGAGCTCCCTTTCCTTTAGAAACAATGAAGAAAAGCGGCAGATAATTCCGGAAGGTTCAGAATGTATTTTTCAACACTATCTTTAAGTCTCTCAAAGAGAATGATTCAAGGATTTCATCCTTGCCATAGGTCTTATGAAGTGTATAGGTGTTATCTTTGAGAATATAAACCTCTATTGATTCTTCCACCGGAAGCACTATCCAGTATTCCTCTACACCGAATTTCGGATAGAGCCTCTTTTTTTGTACAAGGTCCCTGTAAGCAGTACTTTCCGAGATTATCTCTATCACGAGATCAGGGGCGCCCTGTATGTTCTTTTCACCTATAATATTCATATCCAAATTAGTTTAATTAGAGTCTGTGTATAAAGTCGAACCGTTGCTGTTTTCTGTCATTCCGGCTTGTCCGGAATCGTTATTAATGCCTGGGCAAAAGCTAAGGGAACATCTTCATCAAGATAAAGTTTCAGTCTCATTTCCGGATCAATTTTTTCATGTTTTCTTCACTGTCTTCATCGATTTCTCTGTCTATTTCTTCCTGGTTTTCGTAATAATAAGACAGGTATCTTCTCTTGACGTTATATTTATATATGGATGGATAACTTTTGTAGACATATCAGCCTCCAAATTAATGGTTATATTAACTAAAGTATAGCTTTTACTATAGGTCTAAATCAAAATAGCACTAACTGAAATACGCATTATCTCTATAACTATATGATTTTAAAAGATATTTCTTGAAATGTATTTTTTCCTTGACACCTTGGCAGGAGAATATAATGTCCCCAAAATTCATCTCCTTCAGACCGACCCAGCAAGGCCACAGCTCCTATTACCCAAACCTGCCTTGAGCTGAAATGGGTAAAAGGGGGTTACGGGATCGATTATAATCTTCTTGAAAAATCTGCGCAATCTGTGAAATCTGCGGATAGATACTGTTCGGTTGTGTTCACTATAAAACAGGTAAAAGCAGCCTGTCCCCATTATTTCTCATGCAAACCTGTAGGAGGCATCCCTAAGAATAAGCTTAGCAGTATTTTCAGACAAATTCTACATATTTTTACGAGGAGGGAGTATTACAGGCAGTAGGTGAGACATGGGTGGGCAAGAAAGGAGCTAAGGGGTTTAATCAAGTGATATTTCATTTTCAATAATTTGATGCAATTAGCAGACATAAAATTATGTTATAATAGATGCATAAAGGAGGTGTAAAATGAGGTCCACTATAGACATAAACGACGAACTGCTTGAAGAGGCAAAAAAACTTACATCAATCAAGACCAAGAAAGAACTCTTAAACCTCTCCCTGAGGGAACTCATCAGGAAAAAGAGGATTGAGCACCTTCTGAGTCTCTATGGCTCTTCCCCTATTGACCTGACACTTGAAGATATAGAAGAATTCAGAGAAGATGAATACTGAAAAGTTCCTGATTGATACATCAATATGGGTTAAGTACCTCCGGGGCATGGACGAATCAGTACGGGACAGGCTTTCCACTCTTGTCCTGAAAAATTGCGCATACACAACTGATATAATAATCATGGAAATCCTGAGGGGAGCGAAGTCAGAGAAAGAATACAAGATGTTATATAATGACTTTCTTGCACTTCCAGAATTATCAATCAATAAAGAGGTATGGGAGTTGTCATGGAGAAACGCCTATAAGCTCAGAAAAAAGGGGCTGAATATTCCAATGGCAGATGTTATCATCGCCTCAACTGCTGCGCATTATGATTGTACCTTGATCCATTCCGACAGGCATTTCCCCCTTACAGAAAAACATCTGAATCTAAAGACGATAAAGATGTGAAGTTACCCGAAATCCCTGTAGGCATTCCTTATCTGCCTGCAAAAGTTTTGCATAGTAAGTATCAACGCAAAGTCCCCCTCCCCGATTCCTTGAGAATTGTTGCCAAAGGAAGTACCCACTTGGGATTTCGCTTCTATAGCAGCAATAAGGTAATTATCTTTCACAACTAATAAATCCCATTCTTTTGTAGGCCGAAAGAATCCTGGCAGTTCAAGGTATCTTTTTTGAAAAATGTATTTCTCTTCCATGCCGGCTTCAATAATCAATTCTGTAAACAATTTGAGGAAGCCATCCATTTGCGCGCCGCCTGTTACTGCACTTCTCAACCCTGCGTCATTAACACCTCTTTCCCCTACTTTTCCCTTTGGGCTTGCCGGGTTACCCAGTAGTGAGACACTGCCTTGCTAACGTGTTGTTCTATCTTCTTTATAATATTTCCCATTCTTCGGTTCCCTTTCTGAATTATTAATCAGGCCAACGACAGCGGTCACCGGCTGGCAACGTAGAGAAGCGAAGATGCCAGTCCGTGTACACAGCATTGATACTTATGAATATCTCCTTAAGGAGGTCGTATATGAGATTTTACACCACCTTTGATATTTTTTCAAGAATTCCCTTGTCTTCTCCAAACTTGCATATTGCTTCACAATCCTTTCTTAATTCAGATGTTTTTAATGGATGGCCTTTGTAATTGCAGGATTACTTCCTTTTCCCGTTTATCAGGGATAATAAGGTACAAAGATGGCGGGTTATTCGGGAATGAGTAATAAAGATCATTGAGTCTTAATATCCCCGAATATATAGAAGTGCTTTTTTCTATTTCAAAAGCACATGTTATATTACTTGAATCCTTTTCAAACCAGACCACATCAATAAGGGTTATCGTCTTATAAGTATCTTTATCTACATCTATCTCCGGGAATCTACTCATACCGATAAAAGAGAGGCTATCTCCATTGTGACATTTTGATCTGTCATTTGCAGCAGCAATTACATCATAACCAATTGAGTTACCAATCGTCAGAATATGATGCTGCATTTCAGTATGAAGGTCTTCCTCCTCCAACTCACTCATTACTTCAGTATGGCGTTTTTTTATTTTCTTCTCTATCTTTGTGCGTTCCTCTTCCGAAAGATAATCGTTGCTTATTAAAAGTTTTCTTTCACCAACATCAAACAGAAGACCGGCAAAGGCGCCCAGGTCATTGGATAAATCAGACTTCAATACATTATTTTTCTCTACTATAATCTCTCTCATCCTGAGATATTCCGGCCATGACCCGAGTTTGACTTTATCTTTAAAAAGGGCATTAAAGCCGTTAACTATCGCTGTATTACACGGAGGGATAATTGTAGGGTGTAAAAAATAAAGAATACTTGCAACAGCCGGGCCTAACCCTTTAATTTTACG
>QIJG01000334.1 GCA_003232715.1 Nitrospirota bacterium | reverse complement strand
AATATTATAGGATGAAACCGTTAAGCTTCTCTTTAAACCTGCAACTCCCCCTGCCCTCCCCTGATGACAAGAGGGCGGATGTGGAGAGACTCAGGGAGACCGCCGGCATAAAGGAGAGGCACATTAAAAATCTTCATGTGCCTCTTGAGTTGATGAGGGCTCTGCCCACTGCGCTGAGGGAGAAGAATTTTTCAATAAAACCCGTTTTCGGCATCACCGGAGACTGCACCAGATTACTGGAAATCGATTCAGATCAGGTATTTGGTATTGCCATTGATATCGGTACTACCAACTTAGTTGCCTCCCTCTTTGACTTAAAAAGCATAAAAAAGATTTCAGAGAAAAACATGACAAATCCCCAGACCGTTTATGGTGATGATATTCTCAGCAGGATGCATTTTTCCATGAGCCGGGGGGTTGAAGAACTGCAGAGGGCGGTCATCGGTGGCCTGAACAGTATAATCGCATCACTCGTGGATGACGCAAAAATAAAGACCCCTGAGGTATTTGCTGTCTCTGTAGCCTCAAATACGGCAATGACCCACCTTCTGCTCGGCCTTGATGTGAGCAATATTCCGGTTGAACCCTATATCCCTGTGGTACATTCACCTGATTTCCTGAAAGCAGGTGAGATAGACCTTGCAGTGAATCCCGAAGCAACAGTCTATATATTCCCGAATGCCGGCAGCTATGTAGGGGGGGACATTAGCTCAGGAATACTCTCTATCGGGATTCATAAGGCTGAAGCCCCGACTGTCCTTATTGATGCGGGAACAAATGCAGAGATTGTTGTAGGTATGAAGGACTGGCTGTTTGTAGGGGCCGGTGCTGCGGGCCCTGCACTTGAGGGGGGTATTTTCAGTGCAGGCATGAGGGCTCAGTCAGGGGCCATTTGCAGGATTGACATAGATTCCGTCACTCATGAGGTAAAATATAAAACCATAGGAGATGCCCTGCCTGCCGGTATCTGTGGCTCGGGTGTAATTGACCTGATTGCAGAGCTGTTTGAAAAAGGGATTATTGATACCATGGGGAGATTCAGGGAGACAGCAGGGGTAATGGAGACAGAAAACGGCCCTTCGTTCATTGTCGTACGCACTGAAAGAACGACGATAGAGGTTAGTGAACGGGAGGTCAATAATTTTCTGAGATCAAAGGCAGCAATGTTTACATCCCTTCATGTACTCCTTAAATCCCTCGGTCTTGGATTCAGAGATATAGATAAAATCTTTATTGCAGGAGCACTCGGTTCCGGGGTCAGGATTCGGAAGGCAATAGGTATCGGGATGCTCCCTGATATACCTGTTGAGAAATATATCCCCGCAAATAACTCCTCGCTCAGCGGGGCTGAATTGTTGCTCACAAACGGCGGACTATACAGGGAAGTGGAAAAGATACGCTCAATGATTACCTACAGGGAAATGAACACCGACGCCGATCATGAAGGAGTTCCCGGATGCCCTCTTCCTTCCACACCTGAATCCCGACATCCTTACGAATGGATAACAACCGTCATGAAACCAGAAACCTGATTCAGGCCATAGGCTTTCTGTGATTAATTTGACCCTCCGATTAATTTTATGAGATAATAACAGGATGACAAAAAGGTTCTTGTTATTCTTGATATCACTCACCCTTGTCTCCTGTGTCACGCCTGCGGTTATAAAAAAGCCGGCTACCGGGACAGTGGTTGAAACAAGTAGACCCAAAGAGGCTGAAATACCATCAACAGCCAATGAGGAATCTTCCCTTAACTATATCCTCGGCTATCAGGCTGAGATGGAAGGCAACTGGGCTGAAGCGTTTAAATACTACAAAGAGGCGTCAAAACTCGCCCCTGCTTCTCCTTACCTGAAGGTACAGATTGGACGCATCCTGCTCAGGACCGGTAAGGTGAAGACTGCAACAGAAAAGATAGAAGAGGTAATAAAGAAATATCCCGATTATCTGCCCGCCCTCAGGCTCCTTGGACAGCTATATAATGGTCAGAAAAAAACCGATGATGCCATCAGGACATATGAAAAGATAGTTAAGATTGATCCAAATGACTCTGAGGCGCCTCTCCTCATAGGTGTGCTCTACGCCTCTGAAAAGAAGTACTCGGAATCGAGCGAAGTCCTCGAAAAATTTCTAAAAAGCAGACCCGATAATCTGATGGCCCTTTATTATCTTGGATCGGTCTATTATGATATGAAGGATATAGAGAAGGCAGAGACGTATTTCCGGAAATCCCTTGAATTGAACCCCGACTTCGACGCTGCCCTTTACAGGCTTGGCCTCATCAGTGAGGCCAAGGGTAAAAACGACGAAGCAATAAACTACTATAAAAAGGCATCGGAAATTAATCCGTTTAATTTTCAGGCCAGGGAAAGCCTCTCAAGGTTATACATAAAAGAAAACAGATTACAGGATGCCATTGATGAGCTTGAAAAGATAAGCAACCAATTCCCCAAAAACGCCGAGATACATAAAAGGCTGGGGCTCCTGTACTTTGACAATAAAGAGTATGAAAAGGCTATTGAGCAATTCAGACTTGTGATAGAGGCGACACCTGATGACCTTGCAGTAAGGTATTACCTCTCCCTTGCCCTCGGAACACTCAAAAAATACGATATGGCCATAGAAGAACTTAAGACAATACTTGATTTAGACCCCAAAAACATCCAGGCATTCCTGAATCTTGCCTACATCTATTCAGACACCGGACAAAACCGGGATGCAATAAAAACATATGATAAATTAATCGCTATTGATGCCAAACCTGAATATTATATATACAAGTCATCAAACCTGCTGAAGCTTAACAAGACCAAAGCCGCAGAAAAGACGCTTAAGGAGGCGCTTGAAAGGTTTGGAGAAAATGACGAACTCTACTTTAATCTTGCAGTTGTCTACGAAAAAGAGAATAGATTTGATGACATGGTTAAATTTCTCAAAAAAACCCTGAGCCTCAATCCCGACCATGCCGATGCACTTAATTTCCTCGGGTACAGCTATGCCGATAAAGGGATTAAACTCGATGAGGCATTATCACTAACACAAAAAGCCCTCTCTCTTATGCCGGGGAACGGCTACATTATTGACAGCCTTGGCTGGGTTTATTACAAACTCGGCAGATACGAAGAATCCCTGAAAGAACTCAGAAAGGCCGTCAAGATAGTAAATAATGACCCCCTGGTTTACGAGCACCTCGGTGATGTGCTTGCAGCCACAGGGAATAAAAAAGAGGCCATCGAGGCGTACAGAAAGGCCATCCTTTACTCTGAAAAAGAGGAAGGGCTTAAAGAGCGGGTAGAGAAAAAGCTGGAAAAATTATCCAGCAAATAACTATTAACCTATAATCCTGCCAATGATATCATCACTCTATTCACCTGCAAAGATAAACTGGTTTCTTAAGGTCCTCGGCAAAAGGGCAGACGGTTACCACAACATCTATTCCGTTATGCAGAGAATTGCCCTCAGTGATAC
>QIJG01000091.1 GCA_003232715.1 Nitrospirota bacterium | reverse complement strand
TATAACGATTATAACTCTATAACGATTTCCTCAGCCGGTCAATCTGCCTTCTTACCTCATCCGGAGATGTACCTCCCCTTGATTTCCTTCTCTTTACGGCCTTCTCAATAGTAAGAAGTTTAAAAATGTCCGCCCCTATCAAAGGTGAAAACCCTTTAAACTCATCAAGCGTCAATTCGTGAAGTTCCGAATCTCTTTCAATGGCATGCCTGACAATCCTTCCGGTAACCTCATGGGCATCACGGAAGGGCAGGCCCTTTTCAACCAGGTACTCGGCAAGGTCAGTGGCAAGCGAATAGCCCCCTGCCGCTGTCTCCTGCATCCTCTTTTTATTAAACTTGACTTTTGGCAACATCTCGGTAAGTATGGTTAGAACCCTATTAAGGGTATCAACAGTATCAAATACCGGTAGTTTGTCCTCCTGCATATCCCTGTTATATGCAAGGGGGAGGGCCTTCATGGTTGTTAAAAGACCTAAGAGCGCACCATAAACGCGACCGGTTTTCCCCCTTATCAATTCCGCCACATCCGGGTTCTTCTTCTGCGGCATTATACTTGAACCCGTGGTAAAGGCATCGGGGAGTTCAATAAAGGAGAACTCTTCTGTTGACCACAGGACAAGCTCTTCTGCCATCCTGCTGAGATGAAGCATCAGGATTGAGCCAATGGATAGAAACTCAAGGGCAAAATCCCTGTCTGAAACAGCATCCATGCTGTTGTCGGCAATCCTCTTAAACCTCAGAAGCCTTGCAACATAGGCCCTGTCAACCGGTAAGGTGGTACCGGCAAGGGCACATGCGCCAAGGGGAAGGGTATTGATCCTCTTGAGTGCATCCTGAAGCCTTTCCCTGTCACGCTGAAACATCTCAACATATGCAAGAAGATGATGCCCGAGAGTCACGGGCTGAGCCCTCTGAAGGTGAGTATATCCCGGCATTATTGTATCTGCATGTCTTTGTGCAAGCCTCAAAAACACCCTCTGAAGCTTTTTTATTGTCTTTATGAATCCCTCCACTTCGGCCCTGAGATAAAGCCTCAGGTCGAGGGCAACCTGGTCATTGCGGGAGCGGGCCGTGTGGAGTTTGCCACCTGAAGGTCCGATTTTCTTTATGAGCGCAGCCTCTATATTCATGTGTATGTCCTCAAGGTCCTGCCGAAAACGAAATTTACCGGCTTCTATTTCAG
Source organism: Nitrospirota bacterium (assembly GCA_003232715.1). GTDB lineage: Bacteria > Nitrospirota > Thermodesulfovibrionia > Thermodesulfovibrionales > JdFR-85 > BMS3Bbin07. Next base: position 1,487 of record QIJG01000091.1, on the reverse strand, counting down.
AGGCTATCTCCTGTAGACCTGTAATGATCTTATCCGCATCATCCCCTGAAATGATTCCCTGACGGGCAAGCATCCGTGCATGTGCTATGCTGCCCTGAATGTCGTAAGGCCAGAGTCTCCAGTCAAAGGATATGGACTCAGTAAAGGCCTCGACACTGCCGGCAGTCTTCTCTTTAAACCTTCCAGCCCAGGGTTTCTTCATACCTCCATCTCCAGGGACAACCAAACCGTACAAATACCGGATTCGTTGATCATCGTTTTGGCCTCATCCATATTCAGTTATTCTCCTTTAAAATCCGGGGAAAAGAGTCAAAGAGTTTAGGAGTTAAGGAGTTGAGGAGTTAAATGCTACGTATAATTGACGTTGGGCTTCTGCCGCTGAACCATTGCCATATTTCAGCCATGCCTGAAATCCTGAACTCCCTATCTCCGCCACTCCTGAACTCCCTAACTCTCTTTTCCCCTTGGTGAAAAGAGTTTTTTATAATTATAAACTCTGGGATACGGGCAAAAACAGTTACTATTTTATACTTAGCCTTGCCCTTAATGTCAAGACAGATGACGGAATCCAGACGATGGAATCAATCAGGAACTGCAGAAGAGCCTTCTTTTCCTGCCGGAAGCTCAATAATAAAGGTCGCCCCTTCACCTAAAATCCCTTCAGCCCATATATTCCCATTATGCTCTTTCACGATACCGTGAGATATTGAAAGCCCCAGACCTGATCCCTTATTTACCGGCTTTGTGGTAAAGAAGGGATCAGTGAGTGTATCCTCCGACATCCCCATGCCATTATCGGATATTTTAATTACAACCATTCCCCGATCCCTGTCGAAATGGGTATGCAAAGAGACAAGCTTTTCCTCCTTGCCCGAGTTAAGCACGGCATACTCTGTATTTACAAGGATGTTCATTATTACCTGCTGTATCTGTTGTGGATCAATGGATACAATCGGCAGATCATGGTAATCCCTTACAATCTGAAAACCATTCGATCGAAGCCAGTAAGACCTGAGTTCAATTGCACTGTCAATAAGGTCATCTATCCTGATATATGACCTCTCAGGCGGACTCTGTCTTGAAAAGGTAAGGAGGTTTTCCACGATCTTCTTACACCGTTCTGCAGCAGAGTATATCTTACCAAGCTCTTTCTTTAAAACCTCATCTTCCGTCTTCATTGTTAAAAGTTCAGAGTATCCGAGTATCCCGGTAAGTGGATTATTTAACTCATGTGCCACACCTGAAACCAGAAGCCCAAGCGATGTAAGTTTATCTGCATGGTAAAGTTGCTCTTTCAATCTCCGCATCTCTGTTATGTCTTTAAGGATATGAACTGTTGCCTTTTTCCCACTGGGCAGTGTTACATGAAAACCACTTACAAGGAAAACCTTACCATCACAGGTAATCTCCTCAGTATAGGCCTCTCTGTTTTCGTACAGAGCCTCTATACAGAATTTGGGAGAAAGCTTGGCCTGCAAATCAAAACA
>QIJG01000273.1 GCA_003232715.1 Nitrospirota bacterium | reverse complement strand
CAGGCGGTAAGGCTGGCTGTTACAGGCAGCCCTGATGTCCAGGCCAGCCGTATTTCAGAGGCATCGTCAAAACTGAGGCTTGAGACCGCCCGTAAAAGCACCTGGCCTGCAATGACCCTGAACGGTTCATATCTGGTATCTTCTACAAGAGATGGTATCACTGATTTTGTTGGAGCAAATGGTTCTCGTGAGAAGGACTTGACTGCTGACCTTATATGGCCCATTTTTCGCGGAGGCGCCCTCCTGGCCCGGATTGACGGCGCCGGAGCTATGGTTAAAGCAGGTCTCCATCAGACAGAGACAAAACGTATAAAAATAGCTGGTATTACCGTCTCTGCTTTTGTCAGGTCTGCCGGCCTCGAACAAATAGTGAAGATTTACTCTGCCTTTGTTGACCAACTTGGCGAACATCTTCGAAAGGTAAAGATCGCCTATCAGAATGGAACTGTCCCTGAAATAGATATAAATAGAGCAGAGACGGCATTGGAACAGACCCGCTCAAAGGCGCTCTCGTTGAAGGAGGACAGTGCGAGGGCAAGAGAGATACTCTCCATTCTTATAGGTGGTAACCCCGACGGACCACTCAACGTGTCGGACTGGGGAGGACTATCACCCCTCCTTTCAAAGGATATAACGGGACTTACAGAGAAAATGGTAAATAACTTTCCTTCATTAAAGGCCTCCATGGCCCGAATTATGGCGGCCCGGGCATCTGTAAGGGTTGCAAAAGCTGCCAGGTTGCCGAAAATCGACATTATCGCCGGTACCGGATGGCAGACTGTCGGCCATGTCCGGACGAACAATATCGGATGGCAGGCCGGTATTACCATCAGCTTTCCATTCTTTGATGCCGGATTGCGTGAGAGGGGATTGGAAATATCCAGAAACAGCCTGCATGAGAAAGAGCTCCTGAAGGAGACAGTCTTAAGGCATCTCAGGCAGTCTCTTGTTGATGCTGTAAGACTGCACGACCGTTCATTATATATCCTTCAGTCCCTGAACCATGCTGTTTTAGCAGCCGGGAAGGCACTGAGGGAAGCCAGGGCAGGCTACCGCGAGGGCGTATTGACGCACCTTGACGGATATCGAGGTTAACAGATGGAATGCAATGATGGAATTAAAGGATTCATCCTATCGGATTACTTTGCTGACAGACGGGGGAAGGGGGATTTTCAGATGAAAAGAAAATTTCCTGGAACCTTTTGTCGAGTGCTTCTGATAGTAGTACTTTTAAATACATTTTATGGTGTTTCTTTTGCAAAAGTAATGGCTCAGGTTCAGGTAATAACAGTTAAACGGGGAACAATTGCGAGATATGTTTCAGGTTATGGACAGATCCTTTCGCTGCCCGACAGGACAGTGGCGCTAAATTCCATTGATTCCAGCCGTATTTTGAAGGTGAATGTGCTGCCGGGTGATTCCGTCAGGAAGGGACAGGTCCTGGTAGAACTGAAGGAAGGCCCTCAAGTAGCCTTCGACCTGGCAAAGTCAAAAATTGAACTAAGCAGGGCCGGACGTGAGGCCGGAATGTATAAACGTCTTTTTCATGAAGGTGTGGCTGCCGGAAGTCGGATGCAGCAGGCGGAAGATGCCCTGTCTATAGCCGGGGCACAGATGAAACTCTCGGAGAGACAGTCATTGACGAGTAGAGAAAGCCATATCCTGCGGGCCCCATTAAACGGCAGGATAACAGACGTCAAGGCAGTGGTCGGGCAGGTATCAAACCCCTCGGTAGCGTTAATGACCATTGCTGATCTGCATACTGTCCAGGCGGTCCTGGGCGTTGAGACGGAAGATGTCGGTATCCTGAAAAACGGTTTGTTGGTCAATATAAATGTGCCGAATGTATTCCCTAAAAGGATATTCGTCGGCAAGGTGTCATGGATAGGCAAGAGTATAGATCCGTCTACACAGACGATTAAAACAGGTGTCACCGTTGCAAACAAGCGCCTTCTTCTGCAGCCGGGGATGTATACCGAGGGAAAGATCCAGGTAGATGTCCACGAAAATGTACTTATTGTGCCGAGGCAAGCGGTTCTGCCCTCAAACGGCAAGCGGATGGCGTTTATTGTCAGGAATAATGTTGCCGTAAAACAATGGGTAGAAACCGGGTTCTCCAATAACCGGGAGGTTGAGATAAAAAAGGGTCTTAAGGATGGTGATATGGTTGTGGTTGTGGGGAACCACGAATTGGAGGATGGGATGCCGGTTAAGATATTTAAAAGACGGTTGCCATGACAATTACGGGCTGGATACGTGCTCACAAGCGGTCTGTCCTGTTCCTCCTGATCGTCCTGATCCTGAGCGGGGCCGTCTCCATTATACGGATTCCTGTGTCTTTATTTCCTCATATCGCGTTTCCCCGCATTGTTGTTAATGTTGATGCGGGAGATATGCCTGCGGGCAGGACGGTCATTGAGGTAACCAGGCCGATAGAACAGAGAGCGCGGGCGCTTCCGGATGTCCTTAATGTCCGTTCGAAAACCAGCCGCGGCAGTTGTGATATATCCATAAATTTTTCCTGGGGGACAAATATGGTTCAGGCGCTGCTCCTCGTCCAGGGCAGTCTCAACCAGCTTCAGCCGGATCTGCCCCCGGGTACCCATATAAGGGTGAGGCGGATGGACCCTACGGTTACACCTGTTATCGGTTACAGTCTGACCTCCAGCACTGATACGCTTTCGGCTCTAAGGGACTTTGCCAACTATCAATTGAGGCCTCTCCTGTCCAGTATAGATGGGGTAGCCAATATAAAGGTGTTGGGCGGAAGGAAAGAAGAGTATCAGGTTGATGTTGATATGCAGAAGCTATCCTCCTATAAGATGTCTATTAACGACCTTGTCAACAGCCTTGCGCACAGCAATGTTGTAAGTGTTGTGGGCCGCATGGAGGAAAATTATAAACTCTATCTGCTCCTGTCCGATACAGTGTTTAAAAATCCCGATCAGATAGGCAAGACAGTGATAAAGACGATAAACGGGCTACCGATTTTCATTAATGATGTGGCGTCTGTAAAAGATTCCACAGCGCCGGAATGGACCAGGGTGACAGCTAATGGACACGATGCCGTTCTAATAAATGTTTATCAGCAGCCGGGCGGCAATACCGTCCGCATAGATA
>QIJG01000274.1 GCA_003232715.1 Nitrospirota bacterium | reverse complement strand
TATCATATAAATTTCCCGGTATGGTTAATGGTTACGGCTTCCCGTCCTTCCTTGAAAATGTAAACATCAAGGACGGCATTATCAAATTCAAGACCATAATCCTGAAGATCATTGCCCCCGCTCTCACAATAGGCTCAGGTGGCTCGGCAGGCGTGGAAGGACCGATCGCACAGATAGGCGGAGCGATCGGTTCTATTACCGGACAGGTTTTCAATGTCTCCGGCAACCGCATGAAGCTCCTGATTGCTGCCGGGGCAGCCGGAGGAATAGCCGCCACATTCAATGCACCCATAGCAGGGGTCATGTTTGCCACGGAGATTGTACTGCTTGGAAATTTCGAACTCACCTCTTTTGGGGTGATCGTAATCTCATCCGGAATAGCTACGGTTATATCCAGAATATACTATGGCTCAAACCCGGCTTTTATTGTCCCGCAGTATGAGCTGGCAGGATTATACGAGGCCCCGCTCTATCTCATTATGGGACTTTTTATAGGACCTGTGGCCGTACTTTATATAAAGTTCTTCTACAAAGTAAAGGACAAGTTTGAGAGTCTGAATATAAACCCCTATTTCAAACCTGTTATAGGAGCTTTTCTGGTCGGGGTAATAGGCATATTCTCACCCCAGATAATGAGTGACGGCTATAAATATATTGAAGAGGCACTCAAAGGGAACATAGTCTTCTCAATAATGTTCCTTCTCATCTTCCTGAAGATATTAGCTACATCCATTACCTTGGGCTCAGGTGGTGCAGGCGGTATGTTTGCCCCTGCTCTTTTCGTTGGTGCAATGACAGGTGGGGCCTTCGGCACAGTTGTCCACTCCCTCTTTCCTGCCTACACATCATCACCCGGAGCCTATGCCATGGTTGGTGTTGGATCTTTTCTCGCTGCCGTTACTCATGCCCCTCTTACAGGGATGTTCCTTTTATTTGAGATGACGGGAAATTACAAGATTATTATCCCCACGATGTTTGCCACAACCATAGGAACCTTTGTTGCCCACCGATTATTCAGTGAATCAATCGACACATACGAACTCTCAAAACGGGGAATCAACATTCATGCCGGCAGGGAAATAACCCTTTTAAGCACAATAAAGGTCAGGGATGTGATGAGGAGAGATTTTACACCAGTGAGAGACAAGGTAAATCTAAAAGAGTTTCTGGAACTTGTAATAAACGGTGGCGGCGGTTTTTATTATCCTGTAGTGGATTCAAATGGGGATATGCTAGGAATCATCTCTCTTCAGGATATGAGGAGGGTATTGTTTGAGGATTATATCAAGGAGATCGTTACGGTTGGTGAACTTGCAACAGAAGGCGTCCTTGTCCTTACCCCTGATGATAATCTGACTACCGCCATGAAAAACTTTGCACTTATGGACATAGAGGAGATACCTGTAGTTGCACCTGACAACAATAAAAAGGTTATAGGAATGCTCAGGAGAGGTGATGTCATAGCTATATACAATAGAGAGATACTCAGGAAACACTCAATTTAATCCTGACAACCGTTCCATCTCTCTTTTTCGATGTAAAAACCCCTTGGGATATGGTAAAATTGTAGCAATACGTTAGGCTCTGAGACCCACTGCTATTATACTCTCCGGCCTTGGGCCTCACTCTGATCATGGACGGGTCTTCCCTGTCTTAAAACAACGGAGGTTAAATTGAATATTTATAGAAGTATTTTCATATGGTTACTCGTAGGTGCGCTTATGATCTTCCTCTTTGACCTTATCAGCACGCCCAGGAAAACATACAAAGAGCTAACCTTTTCAGACTTTATATCCAGGGTGGACTCAGACCAGGTAGATAAGGTATCCATAAAAGAGAATGAGGTAACGGGTACACTCAAAGATGGAACAAAGTTTAAAACCTATGTAGAAAAGTACCCTGATTTTATCAAGGAACTAAGAAACAAAAATGTAAGCATAGTAGTCAAGCCACCGGCACAAAATCCTTGGTACGTAACCTTTTTCTTCTCCTGGGGTCCTATAATATTTCTCGCCCTCATATGGATATTCTTTATGCGGCAGATGCAGATGG
>QIJG01000160.1 GCA_003232715.1 Nitrospirota bacterium | reverse complement strand
ATGACCCGGTAAAATAGGTATCAGAGAATGGAAGAAAATTTTGAAAAAAGAACTCTAATTGCGATTGTACTTGCCCTCGTGGTACTCCTTGGGTATCAGTATGTCTTTGCGCCTTCATCACGGCCCAGGAGACCTGAGCAACCCCTCAATGTTGCACAGAAGATACCGGCAAAGATAAAGGTCAGGCCCTCTGAGCCGAAGGCGAAAAATCTGTTTGTATCTAAAAGTGCAACGATATCAGAAGAGAAACTCCTGAAGGTTGAAACCCCTCTTTATACGGCTCTTTTTTCGTCAAAAGGTGGAACCATAAAAAATTGGCAGCTAAAAAAATACAAAGACAATGAGGGCCTTGAAGTGGTTTTAATGAGGACTGATGCAGACGTCCCGGCACTTGCCATGGGGACAAACGGTAAAGATTTCATCTTTGATAAGGTGAACTTTGCCGTCACCGAAGGACAGGGTAATATTAATTTAAGGAATAAAGGAGAAAGCGCCTCCCTTTCATTCACATACAGGGGAGATGGTATAGTAATAAAAAGGACGTATTCATTCTCTTCAGACAGTTATGCCATCGAACTCCTTGAAGACGTACAGGGCCCTGATAACTACTGGGTTACCCTCGGTAGTGGTTTTGGCCTATCAGGTACAGGGGGCTACGGAGGCCATATCGGACCTGTAGTACTCAAGGCTTCGGACAGGGTTGAGATTAAACCCAACAAGCTCAAGGAGCCCAAGTTGTTTGGCTCAAAGGTGAAGTGGGTCGCCCAGGAAGATAAATATTTCTTTGCCTCCCTTGTCCCCCGTGAGAAGGCTATCGGTGCAAAGGTCTGGCGTAACAAGAAGGGAGATGCGCTTGTTGCAATAAATCTCCCTGCAGGAAAGAATGAACTTCTCCTTTATGCCGGGCCCAAGGCGTATGACCGCCTGAAAAGCCTTGGGGTCGGTCTCCAATATATTGTAAATTTTGGCTTTTTCTCCATACTTGCACAACCTCTCTTCTGGATACTGAAGTTATTCTACAGTATTATCGGCAATTATGGCTGGTCAATAGCGCTTCTTACAATCTTTGTGAGAATTCCCTTTATCCCCCTTATCAATAAGGGACAGAAGTCCATGAAAAAGCTCCAGGTGCTTCAACCAAAGATGACCGAGATAAAGCAGAAGTACAAAAAAGACCCACAGAAGATGCAGAAGGAAATGATGGAATTGTATAAAAAATACAAGGTGAATCCCATGAGCGGATGCCTGCCGATGCTTATACAGATCCCGGTCTTCTTTGCCTTATATAAGGTGCTCCTCGTTGCAATTGAACTTAGGGGGGCTCCCTTTATCTTCTGGATCCATGACCTCTCAGCAAAAGACCCTTACTATATATTACCCATAATTACCATGTTTATTCAGCAAAAGATGACTCCAACAACAATGGAATCTCAGCAGCAGAAGATAATGACCTACCTTCCTGTAGTCTTTACGTTTCTCTTTCTGAAGTTTCCATCCGGCCTTGTTGTTTACTGGCTGGTAAGTAATCTTCTGAGTATCCTGCAGCAGTATTTTGTTAATAAAAAAATAACCCGGGAAGGGACTGCCTGATAAATAAAGTCGGAAGGGTCCTTCAGCAACTATGGTTCCGTCCATCTTTCTTACCATCGCAACCCCTTCGATCAGCCTCCCCCGAACCGGTTTGGCAGATGCCTCAACCATACATCTTTCACCTATCATAAGCGGGGTCTTGAACCTGACACATATCTCGACAGTAATGGCTTTAATACCAAGGGAGGATGCTGCTTTTACTGTTGCTTCATCAATGAGGGTTGAAATCAGTCCGCCATGGAGAATGTCCCGGTATCCCTGGTGCGTCTTATCCGGAAGGTAGGTAGCGCTTGCATGACCATTTGAGATAGAGAAATCGAGTCTTAGTCCGGAAGGATTTGCCTTTCCACAGACAAAACAGGAGCCGTTATCAGTAAATTCCATACCTTGCCCTGCTCCTCCGGTCTTTCTATGGATGAGCCAAAGAGATGACTCTATTATTTATTCATCATTTCAAGAAACTCTTTGTTGGCTTTAGTGCCTCTGAGCTTGCCTAACAGAAATTCCATGCTCTCCACTGTTCCCAGGGGATTAAGTACTTTCCTGAGTATCCACATCTTGTTAAGCACATCCTTTGCAACCAGCAATTCCTCTTTTCTCGTACCGGAGGCATTGATGTTAATACTCGGGAATATTCTTTTCTCAACAAGTCTTCTGTCAAGATGGAGTTCCATGTTGCCTGTGCCTTTAAATTCTTCAAAAATGACATCATCCATACGGCTGCCGGTATCAACAAGGGCAGTGGCAATGATTGTAAGGCTGCCTCCGTTCTCAATGTTTCTTGCCGTACCAAAAAACCGCTTGGGTTTTTGAAGGGCATGGGCATCAAGACCACCGGAAAGTACCTTTCCGCTTGCAGGAATGATGGTATTGTATGCCCGGGCCAGCCGGGTTATGCTGTCAAGGAGAATGACTACATCCCTCTTTATCTCAACAAGCCTCTTTGCCCGCTCAATAACCATTTCAGATACCTGCGTATGTCTCTGAGGCGGTTCATCAAAGGTGGAACCTATTATCTCTGCAGTCTCAACCTGCCTTCTCCAATCTGTTACCTCCTCAGGCCTCTCATCAATAAGGAGGATAATGAGGTGTATCTCCGGCTGGTTATGCTTTATTGCCTTGGCAATTGATTGCAGGAGCATGGTCTTACCCGTCCTTGGCGCTGCAACGATCATGCCTCGTTGTCCTTTACCAACAGGTGTGATGAGGTCCATTACCCTTGTAGAATAATCGGTTGAGCTGTGCTCCAGGTTTATCTTTTCAGTAGGGTAGTAGGGAACAAGATTATCAAAGAGCGGACGCGTTATATTGTCATCAGGTGGTTCATGGTTAATGGCTTCAACCTTCAGCAGCGCAAAATACCGCTCACTCTCCTTCGGAGGCCGTATCTGTCCGGATACAAGGTCACCCGTTCGTAGGTTAAACCGCCTTATCTGTGATGGGGATACATATATATCGTCAGGGCTTGGTAAGTAGCTGTAATCAGGTGAACGTAGAAAACCAAAGCCATCAGGCAATATCTCAAGGACACCCTCAGCAAAGAGGTTCCCGGTCTTTTCGGCCTGAGCATGTAATATTGCGTATATAAGTTCCTGCTTCCTCATCCCGGGAACCCCGTCAATACTCAGGTGACGGGCTACCTGAGAGAGTTCCTCAATGGTCTTTTCTTTTAGTTCGGAAATCGAGACATTACTCATGATGCACTCCTTAAAATATCTGTTAAGGTGTTTTTCCCCAGATATGCATTACTAAGAAAGCCTATGGCCTCTTCATTTATTTTTTTATAAAGCTGAAGTTATTTATTTACCTGATTATACCGGCAGGTTTTCAGGGCCTTGAATTTTTTATAAAAGAGGCTGGTATTCGTGATATTCTCA
>QIJG01000223.1 GCA_003232715.1 Nitrospirota bacterium | reverse complement strand
CCGTGGCCTACAGTGTCCCGCAGCTTCCTCCAGTAGAGGGTCCGGGACTCTTTTTTGACAGAATGGATATCCTTCAGATAACCGCTCAGTGCCAGGATTTTTTCCCTGTCTTCCCTGTCAAGTGCTTTTTTTTGTCTCATCTCCTTGAGGTCATGAAAGTAATTAACCCCCTCGGCCTTCTCCATCAGGAGAAAGTACTCCTGCCCTCCGCTTATCGACTTTACAGAGCCGTCCGTTTGCAGGGAGATCACATCAACGGGTTTTATATGTTCGGGAAGGGTTCCATATCCGTTAAATGCAAGGAGAAAGACTGCTGCCCTGTCGGATGGATAATCATGGCCAAGGCCCTCCGTTGCAAGGCTTTTAATGACGTATTCTCTTCGTCCCCCCGGGGTATCAAATATAAGGGAAAATCCCGTGCCATGCACCCCTGAGCCGAGACGTTCAAACCTGATGAGTCTTGCGCCTTCAAAGGTCTTTTTTAAATATGCCTCAAGTGCCTTTTTCTCAATCACATCAGCTTCCGGGTTTTTGGGGCAGGCATTCTGCGCCGCCGTTCAAGAGTTTGATCACCGGAAAACCGTCTTCAAATATTTCAATGATGTTCAGGCATCCATAATCCTGATCGATCCTGAAGATGTTTTCAAGCGGCAACCCCATAAAATGGCAGAGGATAATCCTGTTTACGCCACCATGTGCCACAATGGAAAACGTCTCTCCCTGATGTCTTTTGAACAGACCGTTAACTACGCTTAAGGTGCGTTCCTTCACCTCAAGCGTACTCTCCCCGTCAGGGGGGCTGAACTTTAGGGGGTCTGCCTTCCATTTTTCGAATTCACCGGGATATTCCCCTGAAATCTCCTCAAAACTCATCCCCTCCCACCTGCCGAAACTCCTCTCCCTTAACCCGGGGATTACAACCGGTTTCAGCCCCAGGGGGGCAGAGAGTATTGCGGCACTTTTTATGGCCCGCTTGAGGTCAGAGCAGTAGATGGCGTCCAGGGTATGATCAAGCCTTTGCAGATTTTCCGTGAGTCTCTGTATAACCCTCTCCCCTGCCTCCGACAGCTCGACGTCTATATGTCCCTTGTATCTCTTTTCTTCACCGCCTACTGTATGGCCATGACGGATGAGAAAGAGGGTGGTTGCTCCTTTCATTTCTCTATCATATCGATTATATCTATTATTTTCTCAAGAATCAGGGCTATAACCTGCTCTCCTTTTTCACGTGAGGCTTTTTCAGGATTCCCCCATACACCGCCGGGCCAGTATTTGAGCTTGTCTTTTACCACCATTGGTTTGGGGAACGAGGGATACTCCTCCTTCGATCTTCCCTTTACAAGTTCAGGCCTGAGAGCGAGCATCACGGAGGTCTCTATCTCTCCTGCGTGGGAATCGTTTTCGGTCTCTGCTATCCCGGAAAGCTCTTTCCATAATAATTCGTATGGGGAGACGACTGCAATCCTGATCCCCTTGATCTCTTCAACCAATATCTCGGCTACCTCCTTGAGGGCATTCATATGGAGTCCGCCGCCGTGGCCTGATATAAGTATGAAATTTTTGATGTCCTTTTGGAATGAGTCCCTCACCATATCGAGGGTTATCCTCCTCAGTGTCTCCGGGGTGATGGAGATAGTGCCTGGATGGAGTCTTGTTGTGGTGCAGACACCATAATGTAGCGGCGGGGCAATAAAGACCTTTCTCTTCTCCTCCACCAGCCTGAGTACTTCAACTGCTATGATGGTGTCTGTGCTGAGCGGAAGGTGCCTGCCATGCTCTTCAACGGTCCCGAAGGGGATTATCAGGGTCTTTGTTTTCTTCAACCCTTTCCTGAACTCCTCCATGGTGATCTCTTCAATCTGCATCATCGCCTCCTCTTTAACAACATATAACAATCCGTGAGTTTTATCAAGTATAATACCCGAATGGGAGTGGAGGAGTGGAGGAGTGGAGGAGTGGAGGAGTGGAGGGCGCAAAGAGCATAGCGTTCAAAGATAAGACGCATAGAGCATAGAGCATAGAGCATAGCATAGAGCATAGAGCATAGAGCATAGAGCATAGAGCATAGAGCATAGAGCATAGAGCATAGAGCATAGAGCATAGAGCATAGAGCATAGCAGACAAAGACTAAGATACAGGGCAGCAAGGATTAAGGCGTAGAGGGCAGGGGATTTTACGCTTTGTCTTTAGCGCGCTCTGCTCCATGCGCTAAAGGAGGAAAAAAGCATCGTACTAATGATAGAATCTCTCAATGAAGAGAGTGATTGCAGTAATAGGTGGCCGGAGGGTTAAAAAAGGGCTCCTCCTAATGGCAGAGGATGTGGGAAGGTTGATAGCAGAGCGTGGGGCGGTCCTGTTGTGTGGCGGGCTTGGTGGAATTATGGAGGCTTCGGCTAAAGGGGCAAAGGACGCCGGTGGCCTCACCCTCGGTGTACTTCCCCAGGATGATAAGGGACACGCCAATCCCTTTATTGATATTCCTGTGGCTACTGGACTGGGAATCGGCAGAAATGTTATCATTGCACGCACTGCCGATGCCTTTGTTGCTATCGGTGGTCAATACGGGACCCTCTCGGAGATTGCCTTCTCCCTGCAACTGAAAAAACCGGTTATAGGGATAGAGACCTGGGATATTGACGGTGTAATAAGGGCTGAGACGCCTGAAGACGCGGTCAGGAAGATCTTTGACAATTTAAAATATAAATCGGTTTTGTAAAAAAGCTGTCATTGCGAGGAGTAAAGCGACGAAGCAATCTGTTTTTAAATCAGACAATTAGAGATTGCTTCGCTCTGCTCGCAATGACAAAAAGGGCATTTTCAGACTTTTTACGACTTCATCATAAATAATTATTGTCTATTAAATGCCCCCTTAGCTCAGTAGGATAGAGCACAGGATTCCTAATCCTGGTGTCAGAGGTTCGAATCCTCTAGGGGGCACCATTGATAAGATTTCATGATTTGTGGATAAATTTTTTTAATTTGACCAATCTATTCAAACTGTTTTAAGGTTTTAGTACCTTTATACCTTAATAAAGGTCTTGATGTAAGTCTTTTCTCTTTAAATTCTTTAAACTGAATTGTTGTTTGTAACGTCTTTTAAAGAAAATCTTAAATGGAGGAGGAAATTATGAGCATGAAGCATCAGACACCTTTACTTGATGAACTTGAGAAAGGCCCCTTTCCGAGCTTTGTCAAGGAGATTAAAAGGGCTGCCGAACACTCAGACTATGCCCAGGATCTACTTGGACTGCTTGAACTCTCCTACAAGGAGAAGGTAACTCACTGGAAGCACGGTGGTATCGTTGGAGTCAGGGGATATGGAGGAGGGGTTATAGGAAGGTATTCCGATATACCTGATCAGTTCCCCGGAGTAGCGCACTTTCATACAATCAGGGTAAACCAGCCTTCGGGATTCTTTTACACAACAAAGGCCCTCAGGGAGATATGCGAGATCTGGGACAAGTACGGCAGCGGTCTTACAAACATGCATGGCTCTACAGGTGACTGTGTTCTGCTCGGTACGAAGAGAAAACCTTGAACCCATATTTGCAGAGCTTTCATCAAGGGGCTGGGACCTTGGAGGGTCCGGTTCCGCTGTGAGAACACCAAGCTGCTGCCTCGGTGCTGCCAGGTGTGAATGGGCGAACATCGATTCAATGGCCATAACCAACGAGATTACCCAGCATTACCAGGATGAGATGCACAGGCCTGCCTTCCCATACAAATTCAAGTTCAAGGTTGCAGGTTGTGTGCTGTGGACTGTATCGCATCGATTGCCCGTGCCGACATGTCCATTATAGGAACATGGAAGGGAGATATACGGATAGACCAGGGTGAGGTAAAGAACTACGCCCAGGGCGGTATGGACATTCAGAAAGAGATTGTCGACCTGTGTCCCACAGAGTGCATAAGCTGGGACGGCAGTGAGCTGAAGATAAATAATGATGACTGTAGCAGGTGTATGCACTGTATAGCAAAGATGACAAAGGCATTAAGGCCCGGCACTGAGAAGGGTGCAACGATTCTCCTTGGCAGTAAGGCACCTATTGTTACAGGAGCGCTTATGTCATGGGTTGTTGTGCCATTTATGAAGATGGAGCCGCCATATAAGGAACTCTTTGAGCTTGTTGACAAGATATGGGAATGGTGGGATGAGTACGGCAAGAACCGTGAAAGGATTGGAGAGCTGATCGAGAGACTC
>QIJG01000014.1 GCA_003232715.1 Nitrospirota bacterium | reverse complement strand
TCAGATACTGGAGAATCTGGGTTTATTTACCGGCAGGAAAAAACAGCATAACCACGAACCCCTGTTCTTCATGAACATTAACGATTGGCTCTTGCATCAAAGTGGTGCTTCCTGGGATTATCCTGAACCCTTTCATTTCCTGCTTGAAAATAAACAGATCAGGGCCCTGGCTACTGATTACATGCGTTCCATGGTAAGGATACCGGCTGTGGCCTCATTTCTCGGCTGGAGAAAATGCCTTCGTTACCGCAGCCTTTTCAACCTGAACTTTCCCTGGGGATGGAAAGACCCCCGTAATACCTATACCCTCCCTCTCTGGCTGGAAATATTTCCCGATGCAAGGGTGATACATATCCACCGCAATGGTGTTGATGTGGCAAACAGCCTGGTTATGCGGGATCAAAGAGCGTTTGAGAACAAGAAGTCAAGATATATTGCAAGGAAAGCGTTTTACAGGGTCCGGCCAAAGCGCGGCGGTTTCACTGACTCAATACGGTGTACCTCTTTAGAAGGCGCATTTTCGCTGTGGGAGGAATATTTGAAGGAGGCCAGGAAACACGTTATAGCCCTGGGTTCCGGGGCCCTTGAGCTGAAATATGAAGAGCTGGTTTCCAGTCCGTACGAGTTATTACGCCAGCTTGCCGATTTCTGTGGGTTGGAAGTAAGCGATGGAGACATTCAGAGGGTATCTGTGGTGGTGAAAAAGGATCGTGCGTATGCATATAGGGAGAATCCGGAATTGCGGACATTTGCTGAAGAAGTGGGTGATCGCCTGAGAGCACAGGGTTATTAGCAATGAATAGTCCTCTTGTATATATCGTAATTTTGAACTACAGGAACTATACGGATACAATCGAATGTGTTCACTCGGTTGAGGCTGTTAACTATCATAATTATCGTATTATAATAGTAGACAACGGTTCTGATAATGAATCGGAAGAGATACTCAGAAGAAAATTCCATAAGCATGTTTTTATTCAAACGGGAGAAAACAGGGGTTATGCAGCAGGGAATAATGCCGGTATTGAGTATGCCCTTAATGCAGGGGCTGATTACGTCCTGATCCTTAATAACGACACAAGGGTGGAGCCGGATTTTCTTGAAAAACTTGTTGATTATGCCGAGTCTAATCCGGATGTCGGGGTTCTGGGGCCTAAAATTGTTACCGGGTCCGGAGATCTGGATATTAGCTGTGCCCGCCGCCGGCCCTTATTGCCGGACTATTTCTGGAGGGTTGGGCCGGGTAGGTGGTTGCTTCCGGAGAATAGATGGATTAAGAGGCATTATTACAAGGGTGAATATGATTTTCAGGAGGCCAGGGATGTGGATATAATATCCGGCTCCTGTATGCTGATTCGCTGTAAACTGTTGCGGGAGACAGGGCTTCTTGATGAGAATACGTTTCTCTTTCTGGAAGAATTTATTTTGCATGAAAAAGTGCGTAAAACAGGATTTTCTACTGTAATTGTTCCTTCAAGCAGGATAGTGCATAAAGGGCACTCCTCAATCGGGAAGAAAAACTACGGAGTTATAGGTGAGAGCCTGAGGAGTTTGAATTATTATCTCTGTCATTATCGTGAATTCGGGAGAGTTGCGGTCTATTTTGCACTTGCAAGTGTTGCAATCAAAGGTGGAGTTGAAGCTTTAAGTATGTTTTTGAGAGATAGGACAAGGACGTAGTTTAGCCGCAGATTAACACAGATTAAAAACCGGTTCCGGAGATATTAAGGTTGTTGGAAGAGATATGATAGACTCTGAACTCATTCTCGACAGACATCGTGTCTGTCTCCGAGGTATTTTCGCAATTCACCATCCGGGTGAATATACTGCGAAAATAAAACCGTTCAGCCTCTATCATATCTCTTCCTTACCTTGATAGAGGCTTCTTGCATGTGGCTCTGGGGTTACTAAAGTTAAAGGAGCAGTATCTGTGATAAAAAGGAATTTGACTCACTCTCAACTCAAGGTAGGGAATACTAAATGGGGGTTCCCTGGTGATTGATGTATTGATAGGCGGGGATGTCTGTCCGGTGGGTCGGAATGAGCCTTTTTTCAGGAAGGGAGATGCTTTGGCCATCTTTAATGACCTGCTTGAAGAGTTT
>QIJG01000265.1 GCA_003232715.1 Nitrospirota bacterium | reverse complement strand
GTCAAATCGGTGGGAACAATTTTGGGGTAAGATCGCTCAGTATGGAGTCGCATTCGCTTAAATTTCGTACATTATACTATGGCTACACCCGTTTGATTCAGCATGAAGCATGTAACCAACCGATATGGTTTTTAGCTTTTCAAATTCATTTTCAATAAGTTCCGTTAAAATGCTCGAAGAAGGTACAGGCTTCTGCCCGGCTACAGGATTCACTATAAGAGTATACTCAACACTATTCTCGTTCATAGCTTTCATTGAGCGTGTTAACGCTGTAAAGTCGCTTTTTACCGGTTCGATAATTGGATGGATGTTATTCTTTGCTAAAAACTCAGCATTATCCCGAAGCAATATCAGTTCAAACTGTTTTCCCCTTAAATATGGATAATACATGTAATTTTCTCCTATGCCGGTTTCGGAATAATTACCGAGCCAATGTTACTTGTAAAGTTGGACATTAATGCCCGCATTTTTTCTTTTTCACCACAAATACTCAGTGCATACGCAGATAAGGAGGCCGGAGCTTTAGTAATAAACTCCTTAAGCACCTTCGTATTATTTCGTTTTCGAAGAGTATTCATCGTTATATCATGTGCTGTTTCGGGAGGGATTTTACAGAAAAGCTTTTTGCACTCTCGGTATATTCGAGTGTTCGGGACATTCGGTAGTGTTCCATAGTATTCTTCGACAACTTTTGCATATTCTTTTTTTCTGAGAGAATCGAACAATGTGTCCAGGTTTATATTTTTCTTATTTGATTTTGATTCCCTGATTGTTGATATAGTGTTTCTATCAGTTAATACCAGGATGCCAACTGAGTCGGGGAGTATTGATTGAAGTTTTATTGCCTGGGGATTAGAGGTGATGACATTAATATGGTCGAAAATCTGATAGTATGCTTTTACTTGGCTTTCGAGACGTGCAAAGGAATCGAATTCAGATTTTATCTCGTAGACTGTTGATGTCCCATTTATTACTACTGCGTCAGCCTTACATTTGCCAACACGGAATTCTGTTAGCATATGTGAAGTATTCAAGGAATGCTTGCCGAGTAGGATTTTATTGGCTATTGCATTCTTGTAGATATATTCATTCCTGTAGTTTTTGAAGAGAACGTTGTAAATCCAGTCAAAAAACTGTGAAAGTGGCATTGATGGTTTGATTTGTTCAAGGATATCACTGTTTGAGCATACCTCGTACAGGTAAGCGGAATGTCCTTTGAGCGCAAGGCTGTCCATTACAACGGGCGAAAATATCCGACTCACTGCTGGCAGGTATTTTTGATTTATATTTTCTCTGGTTTTCATTGTCTACCGTTATTATAATGAAATTATTTCAGTTTAACAAAAATATATTGACTTATATCCACCCCAAAAAGCAAAACTTGAACAATATTTCAAGTTTCACTATCTGTTTTCATTTTTTTGAAGGCTTCCATTGTCCCCTGTGTCAGGATAGAAGTCCGGTAACTTGAGTCGGATATTTAACTTTACAGGAAGCGGGAAGTGAAGATAATAAAAGGCATGGGTGAAGAGCAGTGGGTGGCGTCTACGTATTTCAGAAGTTTAATTCATATAGTGGGCAGCGTCACCCTCCCCCAATCCGGTATAATTAAAAGTAGCTTCCATATTGGGAAGAACCTAAGAAGAGAAACAAGGTGAATACATGAAATTTGAGAAGTACCGGATAGCAGAGACAATTAAGAAAAATCTTGACCTGATGGGGTTTAAAAGCCCTACGAATATACAGTTCAAGTCTATACCCTCGATCCTGAAAGGCGAGGATGTCCTGGCGATTGCACAGACCGGGACCGGGAAGGGGGTCTTGTCAATAAGTGTGTAAAAGTGGGATAGTCACGAATAGCGTTTACAGTTTAAGACTCATATGAAGAAATAATGAGTCAAGGCCTTCCGGTTATGTTAAAATAGTTAACCCCAAAAAACTTAACCAAAGGAGGAAGGCACATGACTCAACAACAGTATATCATAAGGCGCAAGTTGAATATATTTGAACTTGCAGAACAGCTTGGCAACATAAGTGAGGCATGCAGGAAACCGGGAGTAAGCCGGCAATCCCGATAACTATCGGGAACATCCGACAGCTCTCTTTCTCTCTTCACCAATCATCTCTATCTTTCTGATAACCCCCTACGTATCTGCGCGATATTTAAGCTGCACGCCTTTCAGAAAATTACGCAGGATCTGATCCTTACATTCACGGTAGTGTTTATGCCCTGGTTTGCGGAAAAATGCACTTAACTCGTGTTTGCTGATGTGCAGACCAGCCAACTCCATAATTTCCAATATGTCTTCGGCTTTCAGGTTTAATGCGATCCTTAATTTTCTGAAAATGATATTGTTGGTTAAACGCTGCTCAGGCTCGGGTTGCGGCCCTTCTTTTTTGCCCCGTTTATAGTTAATCAAGCCATTCAGGAAAATCGCCAGCTGGGTGTCGCTACACATCTGATACGCGGGATCCTCATCCTTTTTTAACCAGGCGCTGATCTGCTCCCGCGTTACCTGATAACCAGCCAAGGCAAATATGGCAATCATTGTCGAATCGTCAAAATCGAATGTATAGCGGATACGGCGTAAAATATCATTATTGATCACAAGTATGCTCCGATCTAAACTGTAGTTCTGTCACAACAACTCACT
>QIJG01000311.1 GCA_003232715.1 Nitrospirota bacterium | reverse complement strand
TCTCAAAATATTCCTTAAAATTTTATCCTGTCCACCCTGTTAATCCAGTATAATCTGCTTTATTCTCCAGAAATAGTCCTTCAGGTTGTACTCAAAAGAAAGGAAATCTCTCTTACAATCTCCCCGGAAAAATCTGCGCAAATCCGTGTAATCCGTGTAATCTGCGCATAAATCTTATTTGTATCCGGTCGGGCGAAATCTTGAAGGGATCGCGAGGCTGAAAAGAATTCAGCAGTATAGTTAGTCAACGTAGTCAATAACGTTAAATTCATTTCCCTCTGTTTTATGTTCTTTGCTGGGCACACCAAGAAACAAGACCCCGGTGATTCTGTTGCTCAGTTTCCCTTCCTATTAAAATATCCTGTAAATCCTGTCTAAAAAAATAGAGGGCCTATCTTCATGAAAAAATCTGCGCAATCTGCGGATAGATACTGTTCGGTTGTATTCACTATAAAACAGGTAAAAGCAGCCTGTCCCCTTTTTTTCTCTGTCCCCTTTATTTCTCCTCTGTTTTTCCTCACTTCCAGTTACTTAAAAATTCTATTCTGGCCTTCATATCCCCATCATTGAGTAAAAACAAGAGTTTCATAAATCTTCTTAGAAGAACTCCAACTGGTAATTGATCTGAAATAATGATCCCTGCATGTTCTTTTCCACTCCTCAAGTACTCATTGTGCAACAAAATAAAGTCTTTTTTGTTGTGAGTAAAAATTGTTTTTCCTTCTGTTGTCGCAAATACAAGCTGTTTAGTATCCGATTGTCCATCGTTTCCTGTCTGTTGTGTTGTAACAACATCCACACCTCTATTTAATAATGCTTGGGCAAAAGCTAAGGGAACATCTTCATCAAGATAAAGTTTCAGTCTCATTTCCGGATCAATTTTTTCATGTTTTCTTCACTGTCTTCATCAATTTCTCTGTCTATTTCTTCCTGGTTTTCGTAATAATAAGACAGGATATCATGAATCTGTGCAAGTCTGAGATGAGGAAATTCTCGTGCAAGTTCTTCCGGTGAAAGACCAAGTTTATAATATGCAATTATATTAGATACTCTTGTCCTTGTTCCAGTTATTATTGGCTTCCCATTACCAATATCTTCTCTTGACGATATGGATGGATAACTTTTGTAGACATATCAGCCTCCAAATTAATGGTTATATTAACTAAAGTATAGCTTTTACTATAGGTCTAAATCAAACTAACACTAACTGAAATATGCATTATCTCTCTGTCGAGTAGACCGGTTTCTTCAAGTAGACAAGTCGTGATGCGCCTTAGACTACGCCTTGCCGCACGCGGCTACTACATATCATAAGGTAAACATCTACCGTGGTTACTTGTTGGCCCCGGCCCCTCTCAGAACCGTGCTTGCGCTATTTACGCACACGGCTCCTCATGAGTACACTTCACGATCAAGCGAAAAGGTCTACCATAATACGCGGACGGGGCAGTGGAAACTTCTTGAGAAATAGATTAAACTTTTCCCAATTCATACATCCACGTTTTCCTCGTCTGTTGAGCCACTTGAACAGGAGACGCCCAATCTCGTAGGCAAAACGACTGATGCCTCTTGAATTGTCCGTTACTCCATAATAGGCGAAGTGGCCCCGTAGTTTTGAGGCTACTCTGTCCATAAGCTCACGGGTCGGCAGGGTTCGGTTGGCTTTCAGCCAATCCCGGAACATCCGAATTTTGGCGGTGAACTTCTTCCGCGAAGTTGTCCGCTTCATCCGAAAACGCCTGCCGTTTCTTGACCGGCTGCAGTAATGCGTGAACCCGAGAAAATCGAAGGTTGCCGTCTTGCCGCCACCTCTCTTTGCCCTGGATTCCGCGAACGGTCCAAATGCGATGACCTTCGTCTTTTCCGGGGATATTTCAAGGCCAAACTTGGCAAGCCTCTCATCAAGCTCGTGCCGGAACCGGCTTGCGTCGCCTTCACGCTGGAAGCACACTACAAAATCGTCCGCGTACCGGATGAGACGGCTTTGGCCGTTGCAGCTCTTCTGAAATACCCGCGTAAACCAAAGGTCAAGGCTGTAATGAAGATAGATGTTGGCGAGAATCGGTGACACTAAACCACCCTGCGGCGTTCCTTTATCACTAGTGCTCACTGCTCCATCTTCTATTATACCTGCCTTGAGAAACCGCTTTACATAACGCAGTACTCGCTTGTCTGCTATCCGGTGTCCGAGAAACTGCATCATCCATTCGTGGTCCACATTGTCAAAGAATCCTTTGATGTCCGCGTCCACGATATGGTGAATTCGTTGCCCTTCAACCTCGTTGCTCAATGCGCGTAAGGCGTCGCGACAGCTCCGGCCCGGTCGGAATCCATATGAATCTTCTATGAAATCTTGCTCATAGATTGCCGTAAGTATCCGCGTCAGACCTGCCTGTACTAACTTATCCTCAAGAGCCGGTATGCCCAAAGGCCGCTTCTTGTTACTCCCTGGTTTGGGAATATACACTCTGCGTACCGGTTGCGGAGTATAGGCCATCCGGTGGAGCTTCTCGACCAGAACGGTCAAGTTCTCTTCCAGATTTTCCTTATATTCCTCCTTGGTAACCTTATCAATGCCGGCCGCTGCATCTTTTCGCAGTCGGTCGAAACATTCCCGCAGCATCTCCACGTTCATCAGGTGGAACAAACTGGTGAACCTACATCTGCGATCCCTGCGGGCCTTCTCCGCTATGCGTTGCAGTTTTGTTGTCACCATTTCTCTATTTCTGGGCATAGATAATGTCTCCCCACAGCGCTGTTACTCATGTGACGTCCTTTCCTCCAGCGGAATTACCCGCCTTCACCGGTACTATGACGTCATCCGACTTCCCCTGCCCCATTTGCCTTCCTCCCTTTATTATCGATTGTCCGGCATACTCGCTTTGCTGCAAGAGAGCAGAGGACCTCCCGGGTTGCCGCTTATTCGCAATATCCGCCATGCCATGGTCTCAGACCCCGGAGAGGTGCCTCTGACTTGCCATTCGCCAGTGGGCATGTTGACTTCCGTAATAGTTACTACGTCGTCCCTCTCGACTAATCATTTCGAGGCTCTATCCCTTCAACCTTACGGCTTACGGCCTGCCGTCTCGCTGCCCTACGCTTAATCTCGGGGATCGATCCAAGGACTCGCTACCCGGTGGCTGGCCAGCCTTCCGGGGCGGGCTTCGCACCCGCTAAAATATGCGACCTTGCCCGGCCGCACAACCGTTTGATTCTAAAAGATATTTCTTGAAATGTATTTTTTGCTTGACAGGGGAATATAGGATGTCTCCAAAATCATTTAATTAATCCTTAATAACGCTTTACGTTTTTAGTATGTTTCGAGTAAAATATTACAAAGTATTAGATAATATATTTCAATCAAGGAGGGCGCTATGAAGGCAAAGGTAACAGAACAAGGGGTTTTGATTCCTAAAGCACTCTTGGAAGGTATCCTTGAAGTTGAGATTTTAAAAGAAAATAGTCGAATATTAGTTGTCCCTTCGATCAAAAAAGACCCGATTTATCAATTAGGCTCTAATCCAATTACATGTAACATGTCAGATGCATCAGAAAAACATGATACTTATCTTTACGGGCAGTACAGGTGACCCCTCTCTTCATAGACACTGGTTATTTAATAGCATTGGAAGTAGCTGACGATCAATACCATAACGTAGCCTTTAAACATTGGCAAGGCTTATTGAAATCACCTCTACACTTAGTCACTACATCATATGTCTTTAGTGAAATTGTTACTTTTTTCAATAGTCATAACTATCAATCAAAAGCCATTGAAATAGGCAGCAGACTGATAAGCAGTCCTTCTATTAAATTTATCCATATAGATGAGAGCTTATTTTATAAAGGCTGGCAATATTTAAAAAAACATAATGATAAATCATATTCCTTGACCGATTGTATATCATTCATAATAATGACCCAACTCGAGATTAAAACTGCTTTGTCTTTTGACAAGCATTTCATGCAAGCCGGTTTCAAGAAGTTGCCTTAATCCTTATGCTATTGTAGTTGCGTAAAAAGTCCACCCTGCCCTTCCTGTTTATTTTCACAGAAAATCTGTGTAATCTGCGGATAGATTCTGTTCAGTTGTGTCCGGTGAGGAGTATAATGCTTCAAGATAGACTCAAGATAAGAAACCGAAGAAGAGAGTTGAAGAGTTTAGGAGATTTTAATTCTTTAACTCCTCAACACCCAATCCCCTTAACTCCCTATCTTCTTTTTAGTTCCAAAAATCGGGAGAAAGCTTGAAGTGATCTCGAGGCTGGAAAAGAATTCTGCAGTATAGTTAGTCAACGTAGTCAATAACGTCCCTCAGGTTCATTCTCTTGTTGAATTTCGGATTGTGGATTTGAATTTGAGGTCAGGATTAACCGCTTATGCTTCTGGTATCAATAACTGAACTTCTTCTATAAACTCAAAATGTTTGCGGTTTCTCGTTACAAGAACCATCTTTTTCACAAAAGCAGTCGCAGCAATTAAAGAATCTGATTTATATAGGGGGTGGGATATTTATTCAGAAACTCAGAAGCCTTTAAGGCTATTACAGGATCAACCCTTACTATTCTCATTGTCCTTAGCAGGTTTAAAATCCTCTCCTTTTCCGATGTCTTATTACAACCGGCTAAAAGCTCTTTTCGCGTAATTGATGAATAATAAAGAACGCCTTTAGTTCCCTGAAAAAACCTGACAACTATCTTTCTGCCGCGGAGCCAATCTATCAGGACATCCGTGTCGATGAGGTAGTTCATTCAAAACTTTCTTCAGCCTCGGATATAATATCAGAAAGGCTTTCTTTATCAGACTTCTCCCGGATATTATTGATATAATCAACACTATTGTCAGGTAAATCATTTCGGTCAGCCCATATCCCATAAGCATATTCTTCTATAGGAAACGGCATTGTAACAGCTTGGTTAAAAAAAGAGTCTATTACTGATTTTGGCACCCTGTATTCCTTACCTATTTTTATAGCGCCAATTTCCCCCTCTTTAATCAATTTCATAATGTATCTCTTAGATACTTTTAATATCTTGGCTACCTCTTCTATCGAGAAAACATCTTCATAATAGGAAACATTACTCATGATGACCACTCCTCCTTACTTAATTTACCGATTCACTTATATCATACTTGAAAATGGCACATTAAAATAGGTTTTGAATGTCATTTCGTATAGATTTTTACATGTGGCAATAGAACATTATGCAACATAGGAAACTACGTCACTAAGTTCTTCCAACAACATAAACAAATCTCCTCTCAACTCTTAATCTTACTTTATCAAAAATACGATCCTATGTCAACTATCGGCTGAAGAAAAAATATCGAAGGTGCATGGTTCCATTACAGTGAGAGACTCGCCACAAATTTTAAAAGTCTTTTGAAGGCTTAGAGGAGAGGTGCGTTTGAATTCTTGTAAGGTTCTATAACTCTTTAATT
>QIJG01000189.1 GCA_003232715.1 Nitrospirota bacterium | reverse complement strand
ATACCCGACTATTGGAACCTCTTCACAGATCAGGGTTGCACCTTGGGCAATGGTATCTGTTTTGATTATATCAAAGGCAAAAAGGAGAGACTGGACCTTTACTCCTGAAACCTTCCCTATACGTAATGAAATAGAATTTATTCTCGTATACTCAGCCTTCCGGCACTCTGTTATTGCTATATCCAGAATGCTCTGAGCTATGAATACCTCGTGCATCAGGTCTTCTGGTGCTTTTCCCTTTCCTGCTCAAATGCCTCTTTCCCGGCCTCAATAGCAGAGCTGAGGGCTGATTTCTTCTCCCCTATAAACTCCTTGCCCTTCTCAAGGGTTGTAGAAACCGCTTCCTTACCCTGCTCAACCCCCTGAGAGACTTTCTCCTTAATCCCGGCAGTCTTCTCCTTGACGTCCTCTGCAAGGCCCATTACCCGCTTTCTCGTCTCAGGTCCTGACTGAGGGGCAAGAATCAAGGCCACACCTGCACCGACAAAACCACCCATTAAAAAGGCAAGAAATATTGAACCGGCACCATATCCATCTCTTTCCTCCATAATATCAACCTCCCTTACGCAATAAATTCTTTAAAAATACTCCAATTGCTGTTTTAACGCCGGTTTTAAGACCGGCCATAACGGCATTTGTCTCGGTTCCAACTCTGCTGATTATACCTGAGACTGACCTGACATTCCTTGCTGTATCTGTAAGGACATTGCTGATTTCTCTTATCCCTCCTGTTACCGACTGAAGATCTCCGGCAATTTTTCTGAGGTTTTCAAGTGTCTGTTTAAGTTCATCTATCGCAGGCGGAAGCTCTTTTCCCGTGGTATAAAGAAACTCATTAAGTCTTTTCATCGTCTTCCTGAACTCAATAAGCACCGGGATTAAAAAACCAGCCGAAATTATGACAACCACCGCTATTATGACAACTGCAATCTCACCCATAACAAAATCATTATAACATACTTTAATTTCTATGTGGAGTTTCTCAAGGCTCGAAAACTTGACTCTTGTCCTGCCTATACATCAAAATATCTACGTCCATCATCCATAGCTAATCTCCGACAGCAATTAGTCATGAATACCGGGCTAATGGATTAACTATAATATAACCACAAATATAACCACAATGAAGGTACTTGTTACAGGTGCTACAGGTTTTATCGGAAGCCATTTAGTTGAGGCTCTTGCAGGCCGGGGCTACAGTGTTAAATGTCTTGTAAGGTCATCTTCAAACCTTAGATGGATAGAAACACTCCTCTCCCCCGCGAGGCTCACAAACCTTCCGGGAACCTCCTCTGTTGAGCTCTTTTACGGGGATTGTCAGGATATCAATAGTTTAAAAGGGGCTGTCGAGGACTGTGATTATGTCTTCCACCTTGCAGGACTTACAAAGACCGGGGATACGGATAATTTTTTCAGAGTTAACGTTAATGGGACGGAAAATCTTGTTAATGCCATAACAGGGACGGGCAGGAGACTAAAGAGATTCGTCTTTCTCAGCAGCCTTGCCGCCGTCGGCCCGAGCCTTAACGGAAGACCTGTTACAGAGAGTACGGAACCACATCCCGTCTCTTTTTACGGAAAGAGCAAGCTCGAGGCCGAGGGTGTCGTTTACAGTGTAAGGGACAGGATACCTGTAACAATAATACGACCTCCGGCGGTTTACGGCCCGAGGGACCGGGATTTTTATATGCTCTTCAAGATGATAAAACGGGGGATATTTCCATATTGGGGGAAGACCTTTTATTCTTTGGTTTATGTCGATGACCTGATAAATGGTATACTATTCACTATGGTAAATGAGCCCGCTACCGGCAAACTCTATTTCATTGCGGACTCAAATGTCTATACAAATGAAGATATAGCCTTTGAGATAGCCGGGATTTTTGAACGGTCTTTTATAAAGTTGCGGATACCAAAGGCCGTGATGCCTCTTTTTGCCGGTATCAGTGAGAGGTTTAATAAAGGGGGCATAATCAATAGAGACAAAATACGGGAGTTGCATCACCCATATTGGCTATGTGATTCAACTCTTGCAACACAAGAACTTGGATATAAATCAACTGTAACGTTAAAGGAAGGGATAAAATGGACGGCAGACTGGTACAGAATAAACAGGTGGCTATGAAAAAAGA
>QIJG01000084.1 GCA_003232715.1 Nitrospirota bacterium | reverse complement strand
ACAGTGATGAGCAGAAGGAGCAAGGGCAAAACAGCTCTCCTGACAATAATGACGTAAACAATCAGCCCCGGGAGAATGGTGAAGACCCGGAGGGGGAAAGTGACGGGAGGGAAGAGGAGGATTATCAGCAGGGGCTTCCTGATCCTGAGTCGTCGACTGAAGATGATGAGCCGTCAGGGGGTAATGAACAGGTATTTGAGCCCGGCAGTACATTCAGGGTGCAGAGTATTACGCAGGAGAAGGACCGTCTTGTGCGCCGCAGAAGACCGGCAGGTATGTAAAGAGTGTTCAGAGTGATAAATATCCTGATATAGCCATTGATGCCACCATCAGGGCTGCTGCTCCGCACCAGGGGAGCAGAAAAAAAGAGAGCGGAATGGCCATATCCATCCGCAACGATGATATACGAAGAAAGATAAGGGAGAAGAGGATTGGAAATTTCCTGATCTTTATGGTTGATGCCAGTGGTTCAATGGGGGCAAAGGCACGCATGATTGCGACCAAGGGTGCAATCCTCTCCCTGCTGCTCGATGCCTATCAGAAGAGAGACAAGGTGGCGATGGTGACCTTCAGGCAGCGGAAGGCCATGGTCAACCTGCCGCCCACTTCGTCCGTTGAACTTGCCGTAAGACACCTCAGCGAGATGCCGGTGGGGGGACGCACTCCCATGTCGGAGGGGCTTCTTAAGGGTTTTAACCTGCTCGGGGTGCATCTTGTGAAAGAGACTTCTTCACGCCCCATAGCAATAATCGTTACAGACGGCAGGGCCAATGTATCCATTGACAACCGTCTTTCTCCGCAGGACGAAGTGCTGCGGATAGCCGGGGAGATGTCAAGGGAGAAGCGGATAAAATTTATCGTGATAGATACTGAAGAAAAGGCAGTGGTGAGGTTCGGACTTGCCGCAAGGCTTGCCGCAGCACTGGGGGCGGAGCATTTCAGCTTTAATGACCTTATGGCAGGCGACATTGTAAATATAGTCAGGAGGAATATCTGATGACCGGAAGAACCATGTATCCGTTTAATGCAATTGTTGGTCAGGATGAGATGAAACTGGCACTTATCCTTAATATCATCAATCCCCATATTGCCGGGGCACTTGTCAGGGGAGAGAAGGGTACGGCAAAATCAACGGCAGTCAGGGCACTGGCGGACATACTTCCGCTGATTGATGTGGTAAAGGGTTGTCTTTACCAGGTACCGGGTAATGGAGACTCAGGGGTCTGCCGGGATTGTGACAACAGGGACTGCGCTGAAGAGATATTTAACGGAAACGGCGTTGATGTTGTAAGGCGGAAGGTGAGGGTGGTGGAGCTGCCTGTTTCAGCTACAGAGGACCGGGTTGTCGGGACCATGGATATCGAGCACGCCCTGAGCAAGGGAAAAAAGAGGTTTGAACCGGGCATCCTTGCAGCAGCCCACAGGGGAATCCTCTATGTGGATGAGATTAA
This sequence comes from Nitrospirota bacterium, assembly GCA_003232715.1. GTDB lineage: Bacteria > Nitrospirota > Thermodesulfovibrionia > Thermodesulfovibrionales > JdFR-85 > BMS3Bbin07. The sequence goes on along the minus strand of QIJG01000084.1, from coordinate 945 downwards.
CCTGCTTGACGACCACGTAGTGGTCGTGCTCCTGGATGCTGCGGCCATGGGAGTAAATACCGTGGAACGTGAGGGAGTTTCCTTCAGTCATCCTGCCAGGTTTACACTGGTCGGCACAATGAACCCCGAAGAAGGGGAATTGAGGCCGCAGCTCCTCGACAGATTCGGTCTCTGCGTCAGCATTGAGGGCAGCCGGAACCACTCTGAAAGGGTGGAGGTAATGGAGAGGCGGATCGCCTTTGAAGACGAGCCTGAAAGGTTCTGCCTGAAGTGGAAAGAGGAGTCTGCAAGGACGGCTGAGCGGATTGAGTCAGCGATAAAGCTGTATCCGGAGGTAAAGATCGAAAGGGAAAAACTCTTCAGTATTGCAGCACGCTGTATGGAGGCAGGGGTTGACGGACACCGGGGGGATATAATCACCCTCAAGACGGCAAAGACACTGGCGGCCTGGCATGGACGTACCCATGTTACGGATGAGGATATTGAGGTTGCTGCAGGGCTTGCCCTGCCTCATCGTATGCGCAGGCAGCCATTTGAGGAGATCGGGAAGGGCCGAAGGGGTATGAAGGCAGGGGTCTGATATCGAGTGCCATATGCGTAAGGAAATCAGCAGGAGGATTGAGGAATGAAAAAGATAAAGACCGTTGTGTTTAATATCACAGGCACCGGGATGATAAGTATGGCCGGGGCATTTCGCCGGATAGAAGAGGAGTTTCCAGAACGTATGGAGGTGCAGGCACGGACCAGTGACGACCTTTTTGACTCAAGGATGATGGATCGTTTTACTCATCACCTTCAGACAGCAGACTGTGTAATCGTGATACTCCATGGCGGCAGGAAATCATTCAGGTTTTTTGACCGGCTGATTGAGGAATCCCGGAATGCCTTTGTCTTCATTCAGCCCGGGGATGAAGACGAGATGTCACTCTCTGCAAGGTACTCCAC
>QIJG01000309.1 GCA_003232715.1 Nitrospirota bacterium | reverse complement strand
AGGCGGGGATGTCTGTCCGGTGGGTCGGAATGAGCCTTTTTTCAGGAAGGGAGATGCTTTGGCCATCTTTAATGACCTGCTTGAAGAGTTTGAAAGGGCTGACCTCTCGATTGTGGCCCTTGAAAGTCCTCTGATAACCAGGAGTTCTCCAATTCTGAAATGCGGACCGGGATTAGGGGCTGAGAGTGATTGCAAAAATGGTCTGAGGCAGGCAGGAATAGATGTTATCAATACAGCAAACAACCATATCATGGATCATGGCTCAACCGGGTTGAAAAATACACTGGATGTCTGTGCAGGGGCCGGGATTTCAACTGTTGGGGCAGGTGAGAATCTTGAAGAGGCAAGGCGGATACTCATCAGGAGAATCGGCAGGGTCAGGATTGGCATACTTGCTGTTGCAGAGCATGAGTTTTCAATAGCAACAGCCAATTCATGCGGGGCAAACCCGCTTAATATAATCGATTATGTAAGGAACGTCAGAAGTCAGAGGGATAAATTTGATTACCTGATCGTGTTGCTTCACGGAGGAAATGAAAACTATCCCTACCCGAGTCCACGCTTAAAAGAGACCTGCCGCTTTATGGTCGAGATGGGGGCTAATGCAGTGATAGTTCAACACACGCACTGTCCGGGTAGTTATGAAGAGTATCAGGGTGCCCATATTGTTTATGGCCAGGGGAACCTGATATTTGATTGGCCGGATCAGGATAAGGCTTTCCATGAAGGATTTCTTGTAAAACTGACGATTGCAGAGGACTTTGGTTCGACAATGCAAATAATTCCGTATTTGCAATCGGATTCGCAACCGGGGGCCAGGAAAATGGATAAAGAGACAGAGCGGTTATTCCGTAAGTCCCTCGAAGAGAGATCCTTTTCCATCAGGGATGATGCCTTTGTTCAGGCTCAGTGGCTTCAGTTTTGTGAAAAGATAAAACATGCCTACCTCAGTAAGGTTTTGGCTCATAACAGAGTGCTGAGTAAGTTGAACTCACAGGGTTTTATAGTGAAGTATTTTTATACGAAAAGCTCACTGACTTGCCTCCGGAACGTTGTTTCCTGTGAGGCACACAGGGAAGTCCTGGAAACCATATTTAAGCACCGGATGATATGAATATCAAAGTGACCGGAGAGCATATGCATTCTGACAAGTACTATGATTGGTCCTGCCAGCGGGTTCTGAATGAAACCGACGGATGCAGATATGGGGATTGGGAGAACAACTCAGAGGGGTTTCCGTTTGCAATACATCCTGATGGGTTCCCGATATTCCTTTCTTCTAAGGATTTACATAATAACGATGAGTATTCAGGGGGTGATCCATATGCAGTTGAAGGCAATATTGAAGATGAGTTTCACAGGCAAAGGATTGACTCAACACTATATCTATTGAAATCAGCGTTGGATGAAAAGATATCAGCGCCTAAAATTCTGGATATCGGTTGTGGCCAGGGGCATATAACTGCTGCGATTCAGAAGAACTTTCCTGATGCAGAGATTACCGGTCTCGATTATTCAATATCGGCAATCAGTTACGCAGCAAACAACTTCCCGGGGATTGATTTTTGTGTTGCAGATGCCTGCAATCCACCTTACTGCAGTGAATACTTTGATGCTGTAGTATGCAATAACCTGTGGGAGCACGTGCCTGATCCGCTGTTGCTGCTTAAAGGCATAAGGCGGATTTTGAAAGGCCATGGCTTCCTGATTGTCTCAACTCCCAGCCGTTACCGATTCTCAAATATATTAAAGGTGCTCAGGGGAAAAAGAGTGGATTTAATGTCCCCCCATCATGTAACGGAATATTCTGTTGGTCAGGTTATGGAGCAGTTGAGGTGGGGAGGTTTTGAGGTTAAAAAAATCCACAGTAAACCTCTTTCCAGCCGGGCCCGGACTGTAAGGTCTTTGATGGCGTACCGTCTGATTTTACCCGTTATGAGGGTGTATCTGAGGGTTATAAACTCAGATCATATCCTTGAAAGCACGGCCTTTTTTCTGGCAGAAAAAGGGGTTATTCAGGAAAAGGCACACACCCCTGCACCCCTCTCAAGAGCTTTCTATTACCCACAAATATTAAAAGAAAGTGATTAGTCTTGGCTTGGCTCTATTTTTTCCAAGTGCTGTAATGACAATATTTTCCA
>QIJG01000090.1 GCA_003232715.1 Nitrospirota bacterium | reverse complement strand
CTGAGGTTGTTGATTTCGTTGACGGCAATGGTCTGGGACGATGGGGGGAGGGGAATCGACTGAAGTTGCAGGGGGATGATAAAAATGGTGTGCTCCGCTGGATTACCGAAGCATATGCAACAAACTTTAACCGTGTACTGCTGGGTGTGCAGTACAATAAGAGCTCAACCGGGTTTGGGTTGGACAACATAGATGCTGTTGCCCTGCAAAATTACGGATATGTGATACGCAAAGACACCCTCGGGCTTCCATACTGGTTTAGAGAGGCCGATAAAGAGAGGATTCGCAGTCATTTCCCCGGAGTTCCCTTTTACGGGGAGAATGTTTATCAGTACCTTCAGTCCAGGCGGAGGTGGGCAAAAGATTACGACACCTTGCGGGCAGCGCTTGAGGCAGTCCTCAATGACGCCTTGTCCCTGCATGCAAACACCCTGGACCCGCCTGGTTTTCAGAGGCCCCCGATCTGGTACAGGAGTTTATCGTCAGGGGGGGATACCGTTTGGTTCCTGTGGAAATTACCTATCCGGACAGAATAGCGCAGGGAGGAGAGATAACCATATCACACACCTGGAAGAATACAGGTGTCGGGGTGCTGCCCAATAACAAGCCTCAATGGAATTACAAGTATAAGGTTGCCTTTGCCTTGATCGACCCTGCAACAGGGCAGGCTGTATTCAAGGCCATTGACGGGGTTGCAGAGCCTTCTGCCTGGATAGAAGGGGGGGAATATTCCTACACACTGAAGGCTTTTCCTGTTTCAGTGCCGACAGGGAGTTACAAGTTGGGATGTGCAATTATAGATTCCACCATGGATAACACCCCTGCCGTTAATCTTGCAATCCAGAATGCAAGAACGGATTCCGGCTGGTATATCCTGGGCGATATATTGGTGGATTGACAATACATATTGTTGGTGATAGCCGGGAGCAGCCTTAATTCTGCTCCCGGTTGTTAAGGTTTCTACCATTGAAAAGCCACATTGGCACTGGCTCCAATCTCTTCTTTTGCAAAATCGTAAGCGCCGGCAACATCTAATCTTAAACCAAGTAGTCCTAATCCAAGACCTGCTGTAGCCACAAAGTTTGATCCGCTCTCTGCCACGTTCTTATACCCCCCCGCCCTGATGGTGAAGAGGTCACTTAATATCTTCCCCCTGCTCCCAAGGGCCTGCTCGAATCCAACAGCAATCTGCCGCTCCTTATATCCCGGTGTAAGGGTCTTGTTGGAGGTAACATCTATATCGAGTGCAACAGTTGCCCCCCGCCAGGGCAGAAAGGCAGCTCCTGCCCTGACCTGTGGAGCTATCTCTATATTTCCCCTTGCAGAGGAGAAGGAAGGGCCTGTAAGGTACTTCCCCACAACTCCCAGCCTTAACCTCTCCGACGGTATCCAGATTACACCAATATCCCCTGTTATCTTCTGGTCGGTACGTTTATTTTTTTTCACCTCATTCACGATATCGGTATTACTGGTATTAAAGGCAGGAATGGAGTCAAAGTAGGTGGTTGCATCCATAAGTTTAACCGTGGCTCCAACGTGGAGGGTATCGTTGATAAAACCGCGTGCCAGGCTCAGACTGTATTCAATAGTCTGTAAGCCGGTGAGGTCTATTTTTGACGTATTGTTGGCAATAGAACGGGGGTCTATGAAGGGGAGGGTGGCATTAACATTAACCAGGTCGAGCCTCGGTACAGCATTTGCGTAGCCTATGCCTGTTGCACCTATTGCCAGGGCCATACCTTTTATATCGGCACTTACAATAGCCCCTGCCTCGCCATTGATGTCGATCCTGCTACCCTTTTTATCTAACTTGTGGAGTATATCCACCAATCGGTCTACATCTCCAGGATTGGAATAGAAATATGGATTATTAATCGCTCTCCCATTGAGGACATCGTCAATATCGTTCCACAAGTCTCCAAGGCCACTGTGGTCCTTGGCAACCGCCCCGATGTAAGCCCTGATATCCGTTGCCCTGTGCCGGGCACTCAGACCGGCAGGATTCCAGTATATAGCTGTAGCATCTGATGCAACTGCAACATGAGCCCCCCCCATGCCCATGGCCCTTGGTCCTATTGTTACAAATTCCGCTGCAAAGGCACTGGTTGTCAGAATAAGGAAAGAGAGGACCAATAAAAACATATGCCTTACACCTGCCATCGCCATACCTCCTTTAAATCCTTCCGTTAATTTAACAGGCAATCCAGTATCATGTAGCCCGTCTGCACCTAACTCATTATACCATGCACCGTCTAATCCCATGATTCCCTCCGTTTTTTGCTCTTAGTTGATTTAAAAAAATATCAGGATAGGCAGGATGTATCATTCTTTGATATGAATTTTCAGGTTTCAAGATGGTCTCTTAATCATTTTTCCCAGTCCCGGATCGAGTATGATATTGTAGAATCCAGGAATTACAGACAACTATACATTACGAGGAGCTTAACGATGCAACCGTTACTTCTATGATATCCCATAAGTAAAGAAAGTTCACCCCCACCCTGACCCTCCCCCGTCAAGGGGGAGGGAACAAAGGGGGTGCTGCCTTGCCAGAGAGGAATGCACTATCAAGTACCCCTGGCGGGAGGGGGTTAGGGGGAGGGGGTACTGAACTATTACAGAATAATCAATCGCTCAGGGTATTGAGGTTAAATTATATATTGCACTTTTACGCTTATGCGGTCAGAAGGCAGAGGCTGTCAGGATTTAAGTATTTGGGCAAGAACCCATTGAGACCTGCCCCCCTGCCCCAGCCCGGCATCTTTAATTTGTCTGAGATTTTCTTTGTATATAGATGTTAAAATTGCGTAATACAAATACGGATTTAAAAGGGGTTATATGCAGAAAATACAGGATATTATTGAAGAGATAAACAATCTCGAAAAAAGATTATCTTTGGAGATTCAGAAGAAGGAAAAGGAGTTTTCCTATGAAATTCATGGGAAAAAGGTCACTTTTGAAAAAGAGATCAAACAATACCATAAAACTCTTGCTACAAAGCTTTATAAGTATGTATTCAATGCTGAATGGTTAAACATACTAACGGTTCCGGTAATATGGTTTGGTGTTGTCACAGCACTTCTCCTGGATTCATTTGTTACAATTTATCAGTTTATTTGTTTCCCGGTGTATAAAATCCCGAAAGTAAAACGGAGCGACTATATAGTGATAGATCGTCAGGCACTTAAATACCTTAATGCAATAGAAAAGTTAAATTGCATGTATTGCGGGTACTTCAATGGCTTAATCGCCTATGTTCAGGAAGTAGCGGGCAGGACCGAACAGTATTGGTGTCCGATCAAACATGCAAGAAAAATCCGCAGTATTCATAGTCGCTACAGAAAATTCCTGGAGTATGGGGACGGAGAGGAATACAGGAAGAAAATTGAAGAGGTCAGAAGAGATTTTGCTGATATAAAATGAAAATACAGGTGAATAGGCTGAAGGCTGAAGGCTGAAGCAAATCAAGCATCTCTCAAAGACCCTAAGTTTTGTGTGGTCATTGTTTTTTCCTTTAACCTTCAGCCTTTAGCCTATTAACCTATTAACCTATTAACCTAAGCACTTACAATTTGAGGTAAACCTTGGCAATACTAAGTCTGCAGAACATAAAGATAGCATTTGGCGGCCCTGAGTTGATCGATGGAGTTACGCTTAATATGGAGGCAGGGGAGCGTGTCTGCCTGGTCGGCAGGAACGGTGCCGGTAAATCCACTCTTGTCAGGATAATCGGCGGAGAAATTCTTCCTGATGCGGGTGAGGTTATATATTCTCAGGGACTGCGAATTGCCTCTCTTCCTCAGCAGGTTCCCCATGACCTCAGCGGTCCGGTATTTGATGTGGTCTCAGAAGGGCTGGGAAAGATAGTCGGGTTGATCTCTGAATACCACTTGATAAGTCACAGCCTGTCATCCGATCATAACGAAGGGGCTCTCTCAAAACTTGAACGGCTACAGCACGAAATAGAATCTGAAGGCGGCTGGCATTCAGAGCAGAGGGTAGAGACCGTGCTCTCAAAGCTTAAGCTGAATGCCGATGCATCTGTTGCCGAATTGTCAGGGGGACAGAAAAGAAGAGTTCTCCTTGCCAGGGCCCTTGTAAGTGAGCCGGACCTCTTGCTGCTTGATGAGCCTACGAACCACCTCGATATTGAATCAATCACGTGGCTTGAGGAATTTTTCAGTGCCTACAAGGGAACCATCCTCTTCATAACTCATGACCGGAGATTTGAACTTGACCGCGGGAAGATAACCGACTGGCCTGGTGACTACTCAACCTATCTCAAAAGAAAACAGGCCCTGCTGGATGCCGAGACCACCCATAATGCGCTTTTTGATAAAAAGCTTGCACAGGAAGAGGCATGGGTCCGTCAGGGCATCAAGGCCCGCCGCACCCGGAATGAAGGCCGGGTAAGGGAGTTGAAAGAGATGCGGCAGAAGCGGCGTATGAGGCGTGAGTTGTCCGGAAGCGCTAAAATGAATTTTAACGAAGCTGAAAGATCAGGGAAGCTTGTGCTTGAGGCCAAGGGGATTGGCTGCACATTTGACGGGAGAAGACTTATAGATAATTTTTCAACGGTAATTATGAGGGGAGACAAGATAGGGATTATCGGCCCCAACGGCTCGGGAAAGACTACCCTGATAAACATCCTTCTCGGCACCATGGTACAGCATGAGGGTTCTGTCCGCATGGGAACAAAACTTGAGGTTGCATACTTTGATCAGCACCGTGCACAGCTGGATGACGAAAAATCTGTGATGGAAAATGTGGCTGACGGTGAGTACGTCACTGTAAACGGCATAAAAAAACATGTAATCGGCTATCTCCAGGACTTTCTCTTTCCTCCGGATCGTGCCGGAATGTCTGTAAAGGTCTTGTCCGGTGGAGAACGTAACCGGCTTTTGCTCGCAAGGCTTTTTACACGGTCCTCAAATGTAATCGTCATGGACGAACCGACAAACGATCTTGATATAGACACGCTTGAACTTCTTGAAGAGATGCTGATGGAATATAAAGGGACGGTCCTGCTGGTGAGCCATGACCGGGAATTCCTGAACAATATTGTAACAAGCACGATCGTTTGCGAAGGTGGGGGCAGGATTGGCGAATACGTCGGCGGATATGATGACTGGCTGAGACAACGTGTACCTGGGGCAGTGAATCAGAGAGTGAAGGAGCCGGGAAAGAAAAGGCCCCGTCAAAAAAAGGAGGGGCCACGCAAACTCACTTTTAAAGAAACCCGGGAGATAGAAGCACTCCCGGGCATGATTGAATCAATGGAAGCAGAACATGCGGTGTTTTACAGGAAATTTGCAGATCCTGAATTCTACAGAGGGGATGGAGGCAGGGTGGCTGAGGCAAAATCGAAGATCGAGAAGCTGGAAAAGGATATTGCCGACGCTTATGAACGCTGGGCCCTGCTTGAGCAGAGATTAAAGGAATCCGCCTGAAATACGCAGTACTATCCATGGGGGACCTTGTGGTGCTTGCCACCCATAGGCCCTGAGCAAATGGGTGACACCACCCATTGTAAAAAATCAATGGCTATTATAATAGTATGGAGGATATAATATTGTTATGGACGGGAAAAAAAGATTAAATATAACGCAAGGCATTAGGGTCAGGATAGTGCTAAAACAAGACCAGAAAAGCGGTAAATTAACTGAAGGAGTTGTCAAGGCTATCCTGACAAATTCTCCTTCGCATCCTCATGGCATAAAAGTAAAATTAGATAGTGGAGATGTGGGACGAGTCAAAGAGATTTGCAGATGACACTCCGCATTAACGCTGCCGCTTTCCCGGACCTGCTAAAACCGACTTCAGCTTAACCATGAAACAAGGCAATATTTTTTATGGATAAGCTGAAGTTATTTGCCAATACATATAAAATGGAGATATGGTTTTTATATTTAATAAGGTGCAAAGACGGGAGCTTGTATACGGGGATATCAACTGACGTGAAGAGGAGGTTCGAAGAGCATAGGGGCGGCAGCCGGGGCTCGAAATATTTAAGAGGAAAGGCGCCGCTGGAACTGGTTTTAAAAAGGAAGATAGGTGACAAAGGCCTTGCACTGAAGGTTGAAGACAGGGTAAGAAAGCTTACAAAAATCAAGAAAGAATTGCTCGTAGAAGGCAAAATCGGGATAAGGGAAATAAAACGGGTAATATAATTAATAAAATCACTGTAAAAAGGAGACAACAATGGCTAAAGCTGCTGCAAGTCACATCCTGGTAAAGACTGAGGAAGAGTGCTCAAACATCAGGAAACAGATTGAAGAGGGAGCTGATTTTGCCCGGATGGCAAAGGAGCATTCCCGGTGCCCTTCGGGACAACAGGGTGGAGAGCTGGGTAAATTTTCACCTGGACAGATGGTAAAGGAATTTGATGAAGTCGTATTCAGCGAGGAAGTTGGAAAAGTGCACGGCCCAATCAAGACCCGGTTTGGCTATCACCTTATTAAAATTACGAGCAGAGGGTAAAAGTCATTGTGTCTTCCTGCAAACACACCATTCTCGATCTATTGACTGACAAAAAGAACGTGCTGCGCTGCCGGCACTGCCATCTGACGATAAAGGCCGATGAACTCGGAGGGGGCTACTGTCCTGAATGTTATGAAATAAACGGCAGCAAGCGGTTTGACTTTGAAGAGGTTGCAGCAAAAGAGACTGGAAGGGTGAGATACAGATGTGAAGACTGCGGTCTGATTATAGAGATTGATTAGCATGGGAAAAGAGAGATGAGGCATTCATGATTCCATGGGAACGGCTCGAATGCGCACCGGTCCCCGGAAATGGAGGGGAGATTTGCCTGTACAGGCGCGGCGAAGAATATTCGATAAGGGTGAACGGTCATGAGCTTATGAACAGCAGTGCTCATGGATCAGAGGAAGCCCTGGCCGAGCTTGCATGTGAAAGGATTACAGGAAACGGCAGTCCCCGGATACTGATAGGAGGACTCGGCATGGGGTTTACATTGGCATCGTCGCTTAAATGTCTCAGTCCTGGTGCCCGGATAGTTGTATCTGAATTAGTGCCCGCAGTAGTGAAATGGAACAGAGGCCCCCTTGCCGAGCTGTCCGGCAACCCTCTTCAGGACGGCAGGGTCACTGTAAGCGAAAGTGATGTGGGGCAGGTGCTGAAACAGAAAAAAAGGGCATATGATGCCATTCTGCTGGACGTGGACAACGGACCCGAGGGACTGACGCGTGAGGGCAATGACCGGCTATATTCACAGGCCGGGCTTGAGACATCCTTTG
>QIJG01000127.1 GCA_003232715.1 Nitrospirota bacterium | reverse complement strand
CTTATGTCCTGAGATATTGGGAGAGCGAGTTCCCCTTTCTAAGGCCAAGGAAGAGCAGTTCGGGCCAGAGACTGTATATAAAAAAAGATATAGAGAGTATCCTTGAGATCAAAAGGTTGCTTTATAAAGAGAGATATACAATGGAAGGAGTTAAAAAGAGGTTTTCAGAGCCCCAGCTCCGGTTAGTCAAACCGGAAGGTGAAGACAGCAGCGCCAGACTGGAAGAGAAGACCATTTCAAGGATCAAGGCCCGTCTAAGAGATATCATCAAAAATTTCGGGGCGTAGCGCAGCCTGGTTAGCGCACTCGCTTGGGGTGCGAGAGGTCGGCCGTTCAAATCGGCTCGCCCCGACCATTCAAAAACCTGTTCAGATACAGAGTTCACAGAGGCCTCAGAGAAAATACCCCCTCACCACCCTTTTCCAAAAGGGGGATTATAACGCAGATTGTCAGGATTTTAAAAAGAAGTTTAATTTAATATCAGCTTTTTGCCTTCACCGTGAATTGCTGGAGACCTTGCTCCCTATTTGACACCATTTGTATCAAACTGATATCATCCGGGTTATTTGCCTGGCTTGCTGTCATAGCAAGAAATCAAAATCTTAACTGAAGAGTTCACGGAGAAAGAGAGTGATAAAAAAAGGGGAACTATGGGTGTAGGGAATTTACTAAAAGAAAGCCTTGGGCTAACCAGGAAGCATATCATCATAATTGCGCCTCCTGTAATCGTCTCTTTTATCGTTGGTGGTCTTTCAATCGTGGTAATCGGGATGAGAATGACGGCAATGGAGCCTGATGTAATGGGTAAACTCGGGGAGGGTATGCCGGACCTTATATATGTAAAATCAGTGTTATCCATAGTAGGATGGGTCTTTTATGGTTTTGCCCAGGGGATGGTAGCCTCCATGATGGTTGAGTTGGAAGACAAAGGACAGACCTCAATCGGTTTCGGGTTTGGCCGTGCTAATGAAATGATCATCAGCCTTATGGTTTCCGGGTTTATTATTGGTGCCTTATTGCTTCTGGGCTTTACCTTTATGTTATTTATTATCCCGGGATTAATAGTTGCATTTATTTTCATCTTCACTTTTGTGGTTATAATGTTTGAAAAAAGAGGCCCTATTGATGCAATGAAGAGGAGTGTTCAGATTGTAAGAAGCAACCTCTCCGATACCTTTAAGTTATTTGCTGCCATAATAGGAATAGGGTTTTTTCTGATGTTTTTCAGTGTGATATTAAGCAAGTTGTCTCTTATAGGGATTTTGTCATCAATGGCCCTTACCGGCGCTTATATGGGATATACCTATGTGGTTTTTGTGAAGGCTTACCAGAAGTTTAAAGAAGAGGGAAGAGGTTTTCCCCGGGGTTAGTTTTTCGGGGCCAGGGAATGGAATACAGGTTTGCGGTGGTCTTTCGATTCCCGGAACCGTTTGAGGAGGGTTCAGTCGAGGTCAATGATACCGACCCTCGGAAGGCAGGCAAACCACCGTTCAGGCCGGTGCCGGCAAATCACCAGTCTGACAGCAGGGTAGCGAGGATTTCAGAGAAACTCGTCGAGAGGGCGAGGGAGCTACTCAAGGACGAATCAGACTCAAAAAGTTTGGGGTATATAAAGGGGATGAAGATTGAGAGTTGATTCCCGCAGCAGAGCAATGAGTTCTTCTATAGACAATATCCAATCGTCAATCGTCAATTGTCAATCCAGTGTTTCTTCACCGCAGAAGACGCAGAGGGTAAAGAATTCTTCAATAAACAATCGTCAATCATTCATCGACACTCACTGTCACCTTGAGATGGCTGATTTCGATCCTGACAGGGATGACGTTATAGAAAGGGCCAGGGATGCTGAAATAGTGGCGATCATTACCATCGGTTCTGACCTCAAGGGCTCGGAAGGGGCAGTGAGAATTGCCGGGGAATATGACTTTATATATGCAGCAGTCGGTATCCATCCCCATGATGCAAAGGACTACACTTCCGATACAGCAGAGAAAATAAGGCAATGGTCAGGAGAGAAGAAGGTTGTTGCAATTGGTGAAACCGGGCTTGATTACCACTACGACCACTCACCACGTGATGTGCAGCGTGAAGTGTTTGAGAAACAGCTTGGCCTTGCCCTGGAACTCGACCTTCCTGTGATTGTCCATTCCAGGGAGGCAAAGGCTGATACGTTGAAGGTCCTCTCCGGGTCAGGCATCAGCCGCGGAGTCCTGCACTGTTTCTCCGGGGACATGGATATGGCGGAGAGGGTGATGGCAATGGGTTTGTATATCTCCTTTGCGGGTACTGTAACGTTTAAAAATGCTAAAAGACTTCAGGAGATAGCTGCAGTTATACCTGATGAGTACCTGCTTATTGAGACTGATGCCCCCTATCTCTCACCGGTTCCGCTGAGGGGCAAAAGAAACGAGCCTTCCTTCC
>QIJG01000045.1 GCA_003232715.1 Nitrospirota bacterium | reverse complement strand
TGTTGTTTGGACTCGGGGGATTCTTTGGCATGTATTTAGGTGCAAAGACTCAGAAGTATATACCCGGAAAGGTCATAAAAGTGATACTTGCGTTGATCATTGTCTCTGTCTCTGTAAAATATGTATGGCAGTTCATATTAGGGTAATGTCCCCACATTACTGACGGACAACTTTATATCCCAGGAGTTGATCAAGCGTCCATCTGAACTTGTTTCAGTATTGTTTTAGGTTTGGCAAGGCGAATAGGCTGTGTATTCCATGCCGCTTCTCAGAGATTTTGAAATAGATTCAGAATGACACCTGTCGCTAAAGGACTTGTCATATGAATTTATGGTTTCCAGCGATTCACGGTGAAAATCAGTGCAGGATTGCTTCGTCGCTGACAATCCTCGTAATGACATTACGAAACCTCTTCTGTCATTGCCGGTAAAGTGAAGTAATCTCAAAGAGTTACAAGTTTGCCGTGAATTGCTGACGGTGCAGGATTTAAAGATGATATTTTAGTAAAAAAATGTTATAATTATAATGAAGAGATTACAGTAGCTAAAAATATTTAACATATGCAGTTCATAATAGGAGGTCATAAAATGAAACCGGAATCAAGAAAAGTTTTCTTAGAAACAAGAGCACGTATTATTGAACGTGCCAGGAAAGAAAGTAAACACAACTCAAAAAGCTTAAAAGATTTGCTGTTTGGTTGTAAGGTAGGTAATATGAAATATTATAATATTAGAAAAAGCGAAGATAACCAGGTTATGAACGGAGAGCCGTGGAAAGTGGATTGAGACGGGATATGGTTTTGTCAGAAACTTTGCCATAGAGTTATAGCCCCTTTTCTGTTAAAGATGCGTTTGTCTTTCCAGCAATAGTTCCCGCAGTTGTTTATATCCCAGAGCTACATCCTCAGCACTGAGGCTGTCATCACTCGTGATAAGACCCCCTTTAATAAAAAGCTTGGGAAACTTTTATTATGAGTCAACGATACCTGTTTTAGAGCCTCTTCAGTAACATTTTATTTGAATCAATTCGCTGTCGTGTGCTTGACAACTGAGGTGCCATTGGATATAATGATGTGATTAAATGCGATCATAATAAATGATGGGCGTTTATTAATTGGCCAATGGTTGGCTGAACGCTGTCGATTAATTTGTGCGTATGGTTATCTTGATGGCGTAATCCCCATAACGCACATTTTTGAGGGAAGGATATCATGAATATTTATGTTGGAAATCTGCCTTACAATGTAACCGAAGATGAGTTGAAAGAGCTTTTTTCAGAGTTTGGAGAAGTAACTACTGTTAACATTATAACGGATAAGTTTTCAGGGCAGTCGAAAGGGTTCGGATTTGTAGAAATGACGAACGATTCAGAAGCAGAGGAAGCAATTAAAGCCCTGGACGGGAGTGAACTAAAGGGACGTAATATAAAGGTTAATCAGGCAAAACCCCGAGGAGAGCGTCCACAACGTCGACCAAACTATTAACACCTAAAAAACATGGCTCGGCAGGGACCCTCCAAAAAGCGTATACCTGCTATCCGCCCGTTATGTTTTCATGGAAGCAGGAAATGAGGTTTATGCTGAAGTTGTGTAAACCTTATGATAGCCTATTTTACTACCTGTAGTTTGTAAACTGCAGGTGTATCCCAAAGTCCTTTTCCTTAACCCTGGACATAATGGCCTGAAGGTCGTCTATCTTTTTCCCTTTAACCCGAACCTGTTCTTTCTGTATCTCCGAGGTCACCTTAAGCTTGGTGTTTTTTATAAACTTTACTATCTCCTTTGCCTTATCCTGAGGGATCCCCTGCTGAAGGGTTATTACCTGCTTGACTGTATCCCCTGCTGCCGGCTCCACTTTGCCATAGCTCAGTGCCTTGAGGGAAATCCCTCTCCTGACAAGCTTTGACTGCAGAATATCGATAACGCTTTTAATCTTCTGTCCATCATCAGAAATGACCGTAACAACGCCCTTATCCTTGTTAAGCTCTATATTGCTTTTACTCCCTTTAAAATCAAACCTCTGACCTATTTCTTTCATTGCCTGATTCACGGCGTTGTCCACTTCCTGTAAATCCACTACGCATACAATGTCAAAAGAATGTGCTTCTGCCATTTACCCCTCCTCCTTCTTTGTCATGGTTGCTCTATTTGCTGTGCCTTAACGGACAAGTA
>QIJG01000326.1 GCA_003232715.1 Nitrospirota bacterium | reverse complement strand
ACCACATGCCCCGCAGGCAGGGTAATACACGGCAAGCCTCAGAAAAGAAAGAATCTCACCAGGATAATGGCTGCACATGACATTCCCTATGTTGCGCAGACCACACCAGCACACTGGCACGACCTTATGACAAAGGTCAGGAAGGCGCTTGAGGTTGATGGTCCGGCCTTCATAAACATACTCGCACCGTGTAACCGCGGTTGGAGGACTCCTACAAACAATGCAATAGAACTTTGCAGAATCGCAGCCGACACCTGCTTCTGGCCGCTCTATGAATATGAAAACGGCAGGTTGACTGTAAACTACAAGCCAAAGGAAAAGAAACCGGTCACTGAGTTCCTCAAGACCCAGGGCAGGTTCAAACACCTCTTTTCTCCCGACAGTAAAAACCTCCTGAAACAGGCTCAGGAAAATACCGATCATGAGTGGGATAAACTCCTGAGAGAGGCGGCATGCCGGGCTGAAGAAGCGGAAACTACGGAACAAGGGAAATAGACGGGTTGAAAATAATCGTCCTTTCTGTTAATGTAAAACAAGAGGATGCATAAAAGCCATTACTGAAATGACCTTAAAAAAGATCTGTCCGGGAGAGCGATGTCTGATTTTGTAATGTATGAGGAAGAGTTCCGGAGGGTCGATGAGGAATTAAGGAGACTATACCAACTGGCCAATGCCAAGCTTATCTTTCTCGTTGACAAAAACGGCCAGCTAATCGCCTCAGCAGGCGATACCCATAATATTGATACAACTGCCCTTGCCTCTCTCACTGCCGGCAATATAGCTGCCACAGGTGGTATAGCAAAACTCCTCGGCCAGAAGGAGTTCTCTATCCTGTTTCACGAAGGTGACAGGGACAATATTCATATATCAATTGTGGCCAACAAGGTAATCCTGGGAGTTCTCTTTGATCAACGGTCTTCCCTGGGAATTGTCAGACTCAGAGTCAAAAAATCTACAGGGGCATTAACCAGGATCTTTCACGAGATGGACAGAAAGGCCCTGGGAGATAAGAGGGGAAGAGCGGAATTATCCCCCTTTGCCGAAATCACGGATGAAGATATTGACCAGCTTTTCAAGTAGGTGTTATTAGGTGTCCTTTATAAACTATTCCTCCAGAGAAATAAACTGCAAGATAGTCTATTATGGACCCGGCTTGTGTGGTAAAACCACAAATCTGCAATTCATTTATAAAAAAACCGCCCCTCAGCAGAAGGGCAAACTGATATCTCTTGCAACAGAAACCGAGCGGACCCTTTTCTTTGATTTCCTTCCCATTGCACTCGGTGATATGAGGGGGTTTAAGGTGAGATTCCACCTCTATACTGTCCCGGGACAGGTCTTTTATGCGGCAAGCAGGAAACTGATACTAAAGGGAGTGGACGGCGTTGTCTTTGTTGCAGATTCACAGATTGAGAGGACGGATGCCAATATTGAAAGCCTTGAGGACCTCAGGATCAACCTCGCTGACCAGGGATATGAACTCGAAAGGCTACCCTTCACAATACAGTACAATAAACGGGACCTGCCCAATGTTGTTCCCGTTGCAGAGCTGGACAGTCTCCTGAATCCTGACAAGGTTCCAGCCTTTGAGTGTGTGGCCACAAGCGGCAGGGGAGTATTTGAAACACTGAAGAATATCGGGAAGCAGGTTCTCATGGAACTGAAAAA
Organism: Nitrospirota bacterium; assembly: GCA_003232715.1. Taxonomy (GTDB): domain Bacteria; phylum Nitrospirota; class Thermodesulfovibrionia; order Thermodesulfovibrionales; family JdFR-85; genus BMS3Bbin07. The sequence goes on along the minus strand of QIJG01000326.1, from coordinate 514 downwards.
ACACTATTAGACTATCAGCCGAAGGGCCCTCTCATGAAAGGTTATTTCAGCAGGAGTTGTGCCGAAATAATCGCCGTCTATCTGAATATGTGCATCCCCTGATACAACTATTCTGCTCCCCTTTATGCAGCTTGTCTTCTCTGAACTCATACGTCCACCACTTATAACTTCAAATACCGATCTGAGCAGGTCGCTCCTTTTACCCCCTTGCATAATAGAGACATACAGGTGCGGTGCTCTCAGGCCTGCATCAGGGCAGACCCTGAAACTTCCGGCATAATATCCGGCATTACAGACAATAAGCCCATATCCCTCGAATACCCTGTCATCGACGACTATCCTGAGCAGGTCAGGCCGGTATCTCATAAAACACTTGAGACCGCTTATCAGGTATGCCCCTTTACCTGACAGGAGCTTCAACCTCTGGTTCACCCTGTAAACGGCCTCGCCGTCAAAACCGATGCCTGCCATAAGAACAAAGTATTTATCATTTATCCTGCCGAGATGAACATAC
>QIJG01000229.1 GCA_003232715.1 Nitrospirota bacterium | reverse complement strand
CAGAAAAACAAGGTCTCACCTTGATAGTTAACCGATACCGTTTGATTGATCGGTTTTTCAGCCAGGCAACTTGGGCACACAACCAGATCAGCTGTTTCTTCCAGTAAGGCTTGCGCATTCTCCTGAAACAAAGCTGCACAGCCATCGCAACAAAAAAAATATTCTTTTTGTTGATATTCACGAACCACAGCCATATCCTTAGTAATTCCTAATCGCACCAGAGAGCAACCGCATGCAGGACAAATTGGTGTTTTCATCTTGATTACCTCCTCAGATTTTATGGTAAATTTTTCAGTTTAGTCAAACCTCCCTTCTTCCGTCCACATTACGCACACTTTGATAAAAACGGTCAGACTCAAGTCGTATTGTCATCCTGAGTGGTTTTTTCGGTCTCGCAGCATGAGCTTGAGCAACAATGTGCCTTCATGCCCCTTGGTGGCAAAACGACGTTTGAAGAAATTCAATATCCCTTCTATCTTGCTGCGCGTACATTCGCAGGTCTCATTAGGGTCGATTTCCGTGTTTTCCACTGCATCCCAATCAATATATTTTTTCATAATAAAAATGAACCTCCATAAAGAACGGCTGAAAAGAGTAAGGCCACTATGAGGCGACCGGATGATTTCTGGGTCTGGCCAAAGTGAGAATGGCCCTGGGAGTCAAAACCGATATAAGCGCCCAAGGCAAAGTAGAGTGAGGACAGCTTGATCCACGCACCAACGTTTGAGAGTTGCCAGAAGCTGAAGACGATCAATGGTAATGAGAAAACGATACCTTTGTACAACAATCGCCGGATGGGCACGAAATGTTCTAATAATTGCATGGCCAGCGCAAAATACCAGATGGCGGCCAGGCCTTGCTTCCATGTGCTGAAATAGAGGGATAGCACGAAAGGCATGCACACCATGGTGCAGAATACCCCATGGCTGATCGCCATCTTGAAACGCTCCCAATACCCATATTCGAGCGCCTTCATCTCTTTGTCACGCTTGAATCCGTTATCCAGGAATGTTTTCAAATCCTTAAAGTATACGGGTCCGTAGGCAGGTTCCCAGCCTTGTTTTTTCAGGTCCCTCAGTTTAACACCGGCAGCACACAACTGAGGTAGAATCACGCGATTGTGGTCTACCAGGTCGCGGGCCTTGTGTACCTTGAGGTGGGAGAGCACCGCGCTGCTGTTCATCACACCCTCGACGGCGGCACACCAGACGTTGGTGCCGTTGGTATTCACCACAGCTAAGTAGCAGTCGATATCCGCCGCCGCCAGATATTTCTTCAGATGGCGAACCGTGTAGTCGAAGTTACAGGTTACCAGTATTGGTGAATTCCTGTCTGGATGGCCTATCCTTGCGAGTTCCGTTTGACACGGAAAGCGGACAAAACGAAAAAACGTCTGATAGGTATCCTTGATGAGATCAGCAATGGTCGCTATCATTTCCTGGCTTCCAGTAAGGTGAGCATGCCGTAGATGAAGTGCTTGTGGTTTTGTACCACAAAGCCGGCTTTTGAGATCTCCTGATCGAAATTAGCCACGGCCTTGGTGGTGGTCTGGGTCATCACCCATGTCAGAAAGGCCAGTGGGGAGCGTATTAGAGAACGAGTCAAGCGCATTAAGACATTTTTGGGGACGACTTCATCGGCAATATAGAGGCGACCATTGGGCTTTAGGATACGATTGGCCTGAGACAGGACATGGGAGCGCTCGACATCGCTCAATTCGCTGAATACCAGCGTACTGACGATGACGTCGAAATAGCTGTCCTCCTTGAAATGCTCGTCAATGTCATTGACGTTACCGTTGATCAGGCGGGCCCCTGGAATATTGCTCCTGGCAACGCCCAGCATCCCTGCATTGGAGTCTAATCCCGTTACATCGCCACCGTTCTCGACGCACATCCTCACCAATGTACCCGTACCGCAGCCTAAGTCCAGGACTTTGTCGCCGCTGTTTACATGCGAGGCAATATATCGCTTGGCGCGACTCAGTCCACCCAGGGTGGACACTCCCATGCCGACATCGTAGCGATGCGGACTGGACTCAAGGATCTTCATGTAGACAAAAGACATGATGTACCTCCGGTGTTGTGTGTTTGGTGTAACGTCCGTGCCCGTCAAATCATGGCCGGCACTTACCATAATGTGTTAAGTATAAAGCCTGTACCTAAGTACAGTGTCAAGGGGCACGACACATTTTTCATAAAAACACCCTGAATCTTAAATACTGAATGCGGCAGTTAACCCCTCTATGGACATCAGGCAAGTAAGGTGCTGAAGCTGGATATAACCCACAAAAGTCGGATAGATTTTAACATGAGAAAATTTTTGCTTGACTCCGTAGGTTGGTACGTAGTTTATATTTACTGCATTATCAACAGAAAAGGCCGTCGAAAAAGGTAGAGGGAGGTGGTATTTGATGATCGGGTAGACCTGGTTCCAAAAGAAGTTTGTGAGGACCTTGAGACGTGTTATCAAATTTACAGAAATTGGTACGGATTAAGGATCATGTGCATTTTTACGTGCAAAATCTGTACCAACGTATAGTGTGACAAAGATTGTAACGATGGTAAAGCGCCTAAGTGCGCGAGAAGTGTTCAAACATTGCCCACATCGGGCTGGAGGTTAAATATGAATCGAGCTATTCTTCCTGGGGTTTGGCAACAATGTTTAAAATCTTTGGCCGTTTTTCTAATGTATCTACTTCATAGTCAACTTGCATTTGCGGCAGGTGGTTGTGGTTCAGCATCTTTGCCGTTTGGCGCTGTGGATTCAGTGTCTTCATCACGTGAGGGCCAGTTTCGGATCGGTTCGGTCACCAAGTATACAGATTTTGATAATTTTCGTGAGGGTGCTGATGCAGTAACAAACCCTGGCGGTAACCGGGCCATCATCACTGAATCGACCTTATTTGTGGATGTTGGCTTGAGTAAACGGTGGGTTGTAACAGCACTCGTTCCGTATATTAAAAAGAAACAACAAACCAATCGATTTGGTAAACGTATTGCCAACGGCATCGGAGACATTACCTTACTTGGTAGCTATGACGCCATCTCAAGCTTTTCCGGTGGGGGGGAGCACTCTTTATCGGCGCAGTCTTTAATCCTGGGGTTGGGTTTAAAAATTCCCACAGGTAGTATTGATGAACCCGGCGAAAAAGGAGTCTCACTTCTTCCCCCGGCCTTTCAGGTAGGCTCCGGCGCTTTTGATTTGGTGCCTACGGTGTCCTACTATAAAAATGTGGGTGCGATAGCGTTGCTCGGTGGAGTTGTTTGGCGTATTCCGTTAGAAAAAAACAAACGGGGTTATAGGTTTGGGCAAGAGCTTGAGTTGAATGTAGGGGGGGAGTGTACACTTAGGGCCTGGAACAATAATGTTACGTTGATGCTGTCTGCAAGTTATTTGTATGCCCAATATGATACGGATTCAGAATTTATCTTGCCGGCACGCGTACGTAATGGTACTAAAGTGTTGAACACTGGGGGGGAGTTTGTTGATTTAGTCCCTGGCATGCGGATTCGCTTGTCACATCGGATTGGTATTGAAGCCACAGTAGCACTACCAATTTATGAGAACTGGAATGGTGACCGGGCCCGAAACGTGGGGCAGGTAGCACCGGCACAGATCGTGCTGGTTTATAATTTTTCCAGAACAAAAAAAGAGCTTACGCGTAATAGTCCCCCGGCAACTATTCAGAGGGGCTTGACTCGAGGTAACCTTCAATAAAATCATGCACTCAGCCATCAAATAATCTCTGTATTTAGGTGCAGGTTTATTAATGGTGGTATATCGAGTATTCTGTTCAGTCCTGATGGGAAGCTATTACATTTACGACTTCATCAGTATGTAGAAATCCGGCATGTGAGGGGGGTCATGTTCGATGACCGCTAAAAAAACTTGACTCTGTACTTAGGTACAGGGTTTATAATACTATATGCAAGATGCGAAGAGTAGAGATTGACCATAGGTCAGTTGGCAAAAAAAGCAAGAGTTAATATTGAGACAATCCGGTATTATGAACGGCGTGGACTGATACCGAAGCCTTTCCGGAGGGAATCCGGTTATCGTCAGTATACCCGGCATACACTCACCCGGATTCAATTCATCAAGCGTGCCAAGGAGCTTGGATTTTCTCTCAGGGAGATACATACCACCTGCGGTGATATCAAAAAACGGGCAGAGATAAAGATTGCAGACATAGAAAAAAAGATTCGGATTCTCAGGAGAATGAAAAGGGCCCTCATAACGCTGGCAATGGAATGTAAAGACAGTGGTCCAGCCGGAGAATGCCCAATCCTGGAGGTGCTGGATACTAACGGCGGGAGTGGTGAAAAGGAATAGCCGGCATAAGACCCTTTTATACTTGTGTTGGACATAGGGACTGTTGCAGGCCGTAATCAAGGAGGATATGATATTATGAAAGAGAACTCACACGGAATAGCCGGGGAGGCCTCTTCTCCCGCTGCAGAGATAGAGACCACCGAAGGCGTGAGGAGGACAAAACGCCGTTTTTTACCGCCTTTGGCCCTATGGCGATTATTGCAGCCCTGTTGGCCTCTGTTTGCTGCGTGGGGCCATTTGTCCTGGTAATGCTCGGTATCAGCGGGGCATGGATCGGAAACCTGACGGCGTTCGCACCTTACAAGCCGATTTTTATCCTGTTCACTATCGGCTTTCTTGTTGCAGGATTCTATAGTGTCTACAGAAAACCGAAAGAGGAGTGCGAACCCGGCAGCCTGTGTGCCAACCCTCAGACAAAGAAGGTTCAGAAGGTTGGACTCTGGATTGCCACCGCCATTGTGGTCGTTCTCCTGATTCTTCCTTATCTGATTGCTCTGTTGGCGTAGCAAAAATAACCGCCATTTTCTAAATGGCTCACTAAATCCAGGAAGGAGGTTTTAATGATGAAAAACACTATTCAAATCCGTAAAACGGTCCGTTCAGTCTTTATCCTTGTATTCCTGCTCTCCGCTGTAGTCTACACGAGCTATGCATGGAGTGCTCAAGGCAACTTTAAAAAGGTCATCCTGAAGATTGAGGGCATGAGATGCATTACCTGCCCGATTACGATTAAGGCTGCTTTAAAAAAGCTTCCGGGCGTAATCACGTGAGTTACAAGGAAAAAACAGCGACAGTCCAGTACAATAAGGACAAGGTAACTGTGGCACAGATGATCAAGGCCATAAAAAATAGCGGGTATGGGGCCGAAGTGCTCCCCGGCATTAAGGGCATAAAGTGACCGGTACATAAAAACTGCTACTACAAGAAAGACGAGGTGGGGTATGAAGAGGGTTGAACTAAATATAACAGGCATGACATGCGACCATTGCGTGGCAAAGGTTAAGGGGGCTTTGGAAGGAATAGAGGGTGTAACGGATGTCGGCGTGAGTCTTGAAAAGGCTATGGCATGGCTGAATGCACCACCCAATGTAAGCCCGGATGAGCTTGTCGGGGCCG
>QIJG01000017.1 GCA_003232715.1 Nitrospirota bacterium | reverse complement strand
AAAAAGGGGCTGATGCAGAAGCTGTTAACTGGAAAAATAAGAGTTAAAGTATGAGGTAAACATGGAACGAATTGTCAATATTTATTGCGATGAAAGCTGCCATCTGCCCAATGACGGCCAGAAGGCTATGGTTCTCGGTGCGCTCTGGTCTTTCAGGGCCAAAGCCAGAGAGCACAACCAGGCCATTGCCAAATTGAAGGCAAAACATCACCTTTCACCGTTTTTCGAGATCAAATGGACAAAGGTTTCTCCTGGAAAACTGGATTTCTATAGGGAACTGCTCAACTATTTTTTTGACAGCAGGACCTTGGGATTTCGGGCGTGGGTTATTTCTGACAAATCAGTTTTATCCCATGATGATTATGACCAGACTCCCGACGAATTTTATTACAAGATGCATTTTTATCTGCTGCGGAATTTGATTTCCACGCACAGGAAGTACCATATCTATCTTGACATCAAGGATACGTGTAGCAGGATGAAGCTACGCAAGCTGCGGGAAGTGTTGAGCAATGCAAATTACGATTTTTCCAGGGAAATCATTGAGAGGATTCAGCACGTACATTCACACGATATTGGTCTTATGCAATTGGCTGACATCCTGATTGGCGCTGTTTGCTATAATGCCCGAGGTCTTTCGAAGAGCGCGGCCAAGAATGAAATCGTTCAGCTTATCAAGGACAGGACAGGTTTGAGCCTGACCCGTAATACCTTGCCAACCGAACGTAAGTTCAACCTTTGTATATGGCGGCCAAACAATGGAGGGTTTGAAAATGCCTGATTGGTTGCCGGGAAGAGCCACTGTCAATCCTTGGACAGAGGACACATATGAGATGCTGTACAGAATATTTTGTCGTGATATTCGCGATCATAATCTCCACTACATTGGCAATGATGTCTGGATTTTTCTGGATACTGAAGACGGGAAAGAAAGCATTTTCTGGCACTTGACTACCCGGGAGGACAAACAAAAAACGATTCCACGCCGGAAACGTAAATTTTATCCAGAGGGCCAGACATATACCGAACCAGAAAGACTGCCGGACCTGCGTCGATGCGAGCGGCTGCCATGGGTAAAGCCGTTGATTGAACATCCGTCAGAGCCGGAAGTCCTTACCTGGGATTACGAAGAGGGCGACCGGACAATAAAAACCTATATCTGGATCAAGGATCACGATTTTGTTGTGATCATGAAAAGGTATCCCAACGGCAAACGACGGCTGATTACGTCGTTCTATGTAGATAAGTCCTTTAAGCGAAAGGACTTTGAGAGGAAATATGCGAATCGAATTAAATAAGAAAGGTCTGCTCAGACGGCAGACCCATCTCCTTCGGCTCTTACACCTAAAAAAGGATGGCCGATGAGTATATTTATACTATATATTATCGGCCATTGCTTGTCAAGGGATTAATGAAGAAAAATGGTACAGGAGGTTTGTGTCCCCCATGCCCAAACATGGGGAAGAGTCATGGATGATATGAAACCTAAAATCGATTTGCGAGTCGCTCCCACATATAGCGAAGACGCCATATCACAGCTCCCTGCCCTGCACCTGCTCCAGAACCTCGGATGGCAATATCTGATGCCGGATGAGGCCCTGGAGTTACGAGGCGGTAAGTTGGGGAGTGTGCTCCTGGAGGGTGTTCTTGTCCCCTGGCTGAGGGAGCATAACCGGATCAGGTTCAGGGGCAAGGAGCTGCCCTTTACCGAGGGCAATATCCTCAGCGCTCTGCAAACGCTCAAGGAGACCCCCTTTGACGGGCTGGTGCGTACTAATGAAAAGATTTACGACCTGCTTTGCCTTGGAAAGAGCCTTCAGCAGTCAGTGGATGGTGATGTTAAGAGCTTTACCCTGCACTACATCGACTGGGAGCATCCGGAGAATAACATCTACCACGTAACGGAAGAGTTTGCCGTTGAGCGGACTGGCAGCCATCAGACACGCAGGCCCGATATAGTGCTTTTTGTAAACGGTATTCCCTTTTGCGTGATCGAATGCAAGTCGCCGCACATCAAGGACCCGGTATGCGAGGCCATATCGCAGCAGATACGCAACCAGAAGGAGGACGAAGTTCCCAACCTGTTTTTGTATTCGCAGCTACTTCTGGCGTTGTCCAAAAATGAGGCCAGGTATGCAACTACGGGAACACCTTTGAAGTTCTGGTCTGTCTGGCGGGAGGAAGGTGCCCATCTTGAGCAGG
>QIJG01000213.1 GCA_003232715.1 Nitrospirota bacterium | reverse complement strand
GCAAGGTTATTACAGGGGCAGGCAGGGGGGCAAGCATACTCGGCATACCGACTGCAAACATCGAGACCCCGAATGAGTTGGCACCCAGAGAAGGGGTCTATGCCGTTAAGGTGAAGATAAACGGCAATGTCTATGACGGAGTGGCAAATATAGGTAAAAACCCAACCTTTGGTGGTGAGTCACTGAGCTACGAGGCCCACCTCTTTGATTTCAATGGTGACCTGTTAGGCAAGGATATCAGGCTCTTCTTCATTGACAGAATCCGTGGCGAGAAGACTTTTCCTGATGCCGAATCACTCAAAAAAGAGATAGATAAAGATATAGAGACGGCAAAATTAATACTAAAAGAGCACCGGGTCAACATCTATCCTTAGTGTCATTCCGGCATCTTCAATAACCTTTTTTACAGACTTCGCGCACCTTAAAATAACCTGAAAGCAGGATGAGTAACCCTTTATCTTCGGTGTTATTCTGACGGGGCCTATGGCCTCTATCCTGCCGCATGATTTCCTGACGGTATTACTGATCCTGTCCGTGGTAAATGTATCGTCATTCGTATAGATGCAGAGGGTTGCCAGCTTTGTGTAAGGCGGCATGGTGTTTTCTTTTCTTACCTTGAGTTCGTCTTTTATAAATCCCATATAGTCCCAGTTCCTGAGGTATTTGTAAACAGGATGCCAGGGTATCTCCGTCTGGAGCAATAGCCGTCCTTTGTCAGAGAGGAGACCTTTTAAAGAATATATCTCCTGAACGAGTTTTTCAGGGGCCCTCACCTCAGGGAGGTTCAGCAGCAGGTCCGGATTCAGGAATGCAATAATGTCCAGACTCTTTTTAGGAACCCTCCTTGCCTTCAGTGTACCTACCACGATGTGCCGGGCTGTGGAATCAGGAAGCAAGGCCTCTTCTGATGATGTCTTCACGGGTTTCGCTGATCTATTTACGGTTTCCGGCTCCTGACTTCCGGTTTTTAACTTCCTGGAAATATCGCTGTCCTGTCTGACTACGTTTATCCCAAGGTGTTTTTTTAACTCCTCTTCAATCCTTTCCGTTCCTGCCCCAAAATGACTGAGTTTAAAGCTGCCGCATCTGCTACAGGACTGGGGTATTTCTTTACTGTAGCCGCAGAGATGGCAGATAAGGCCTTCCCCCTTGTGCACAACAAGTGGAGTCTGACACTCAACGCACATCTCTATCTCTTCACAATCATCGCACTTCAGCATGGAATACCCACGGCGCTGTATAACCACCATGGCACCTGCGGGTGGGTCTGTTTTATTAATGGCAGCCTTTAAACTGTTCAGAAGCCTTAAGGATAAAAAGGGGGCAACAGTCTTTGCTTTCCTTAGTTGAATCAGGGAGACAGCAGGTCCGGTGCCCCTGTTTCTCTGTCTCAAAAGGATGTATTTGTTATTAAAGGAGTTGTAACAGGATTCCACAGCGGGACTGACGGAGGTCAACACCACCGGTATCTTTTCAATAAATCCCCTCATTACGGCAACGTCTCTCCCGTGGTATCTCGGGGATTGTTCCTGTTTGTATGCCGTGTTGTGCTCCTTTGTTACGATAATTACCGAGGGGGAGAAGAGGGGTGCAAACACAACAGGTCTTGTCCCGACCACTATGTCGTACCTGCCGGCGTATATGCCTTCAATGGAATCATACCTCTCCGTTCTCTTCATTTCCCCATGGTATGTACAGACCCTGTTACCGTTCGGCAGCCCCTGCAGGAGTGAGTAAAGGAGCTCTGCATCCATGACCTCAGGTGTAAGTATGAGGGCGCTGCGTATTCCCTGAAGAAGTCTCAGTACAAAGGCGGTTTCGTGTTCATCTCCCGGTGCATGGTACAGAAAGGTTCTGTACACACCTTTTCGGACCAAAGCCGATATCTCATTTATAAAATCGGTTTCCTCTTCAGATGGTATCGGAGGATCAAATTCGAATGCAGCCGGGGGCCTGTGACGGGGTTTTCTTACTGCCTTGAGTATCTCTTTAAACGGCATGCTCTTAAGCATGGTTCCCTGGTTTGTGATGTAGTAGTCTGTACTCCAGTCAAGCAGTTCAGTCATTGCAGGAGAATATGCAGGCATAACAATCTCAACTATTTCGTTCAATCTACCCTTAAAGGTCCCGCTGCCCGAAGGATAATGCCTTAAAACCATGCCTTTTTTAATCTTCCCCCTCAACGGCGCCAGCACCATCATTCCGGCTTTTACGGATGGGCGGAGTTTTTCCGGTACAGAGTATGTAAGGGGCGGCAGATTCTGAGGAAATACAACGTCGCATAGATGCATAACAAATATTATACTTAAAACCGTTCAGGGTTTATCATGTCTTTCCATAAGTAAGGCATGCCTTACAATTATTGAAAGTATTAAAACAAAACATACCAGAGCGAAATTTAACCCGCTTAGGGTCTATCACTTAGTTTTTTTCACTTGATGGAGGTTTTTTGTCGATAAATCCGGGATTAAATGCATCATTCCTGGTGTTTTCCCTTGAAAAACTTGAAAAAAATATCGCTTTTGGGTTAACTTATTCTGCATTATTAATATAACTGTTAATTTGAAAATTACATAAGGAGGGAATCTATATGGCTAAAAAGATGGCTAAAAAGTATGTCTAC
>QIJG01000247.1 GCA_003232715.1 Nitrospirota bacterium | reverse complement strand
ATCCCCATAATAAATGGGCTCACCCTTTGCCCTTTCATTCCTTACCACCTCGGGATTCATCTCGATGATAACATAGGGGATATTTCCCACCCTGGCGGCACGTGCCAGATTCCTGCCGTTAACACCAAAGCCTATAATAACAAGGTGGTCCTTTTTGCTTTCAACCTTTATTGCCTGCACCGGATGCAGACCGTTCTTCAACCGTACAGGCAAAGGCAAGCTGGAGGCAAAATCCGCCACCCGTGGCGCAAGGGCCATCACAAATGGTGTTGCAGCCATGGTCAGAACAGATACAGACAGAAACATCTGATAAACATTTCCCTCAAGCAATCCATGTTCAAGACCGGTTTTAGACAGGATAAAAGAAAACTCTCCTACCTGACTGAGTGCAAATCCGACCAGGATTGCAGTACGTACAGGAAAACCGAGCAGAGTTGCTGAAAAACCCGCCAATGCAGCTTTTAATATCATGACAGCCACAGTAATCAGGAGAATGAGGACAGGATGTTCAAAAAGGAATCCGGCGTTAAACAACATCCCTATCGAGACAAAAAAGAAGCTTGTAAAGACATCCCGGAAGGGCGAGATATTGCCGAGCGCCTGATGTCCGTACTCAGATTCGGATATAACCAGCCCGGCCAAAAAGGCACCCAGGGCAAGGGAGAGCCCGGCATATTAAAAAAACGCTCAACAGAAAGAGTTCATGGCTGCGCGTCCTTGCAACCTGGTACAACACCCATGGCACAACCCACTTGGCACTGACCACTACCAGCACGATAATGGCGATTCCCTTGGCCAGAAGAATGAGGAGGGACCCGCCTGTGCCACCCGACTCTCCGGCCAGCAATGGTGTGAGCAATATCATCGGCACAATGATGACGTCCTGAAAGATCAGTATGGCCAGAGATGTCCGTCCATGGGGGCTGTCTACTTCCGCCCTTTCCTGGATGAGTTTGAGCACAATAGCCGTGCTGCTGAGGGATATAAGAAACCCTATAAAGATCGCCTTGCCAACGGGCTGACCGAATTGACCTGCTATGACGGATGCAGTCAGTATGGTCAGCAAAACCTGGAGAGAACCACCCATCAGGACGGATTTCCTGATCTGCAGCAGGCTTTTGAGGGAGAACTCGATCCCTATAGCGAAAAGCAGCAGCACAACCCCGACTTCAGCCAGGGCCTTAACTTCCTCAACCGACCTTACCAACCCCAGTCCATGCGGCCCTGCCAATACCCCGGTCAGGATGAATCCAACAATTGACGGCACTTTCAGCCGGCTGCACAGGAAGAGCACTGCAATGGATAAGGCAAATATAACAACAATGTCATTTAAGAGTGGTATTTCCATGATTTAAATTCTAACCCAAAACCAGAGATAAAAGGTTGTTGGAATCGATATGACAGAGTCAATCACTCGCTTATCTGCCGGACCTTCTTCTTTTAAATAATTTCTCACCCTCTACTGCAAAGAATACCACAGAAGAGACTGCAAGTGTAATCGCCAGCTCACCTGCAGACAGGGGCTCGGTCCTGAATATCGGATTCAGAAAAGGGATATAAATAACCGCCATCTGCAAGCCGAAACTCAATATTACCGCGCCAAGGAGGGGCTTGTTTGAGAAGAGCCCTACCTTGAATGACGATTCTTTTTCCGACCTTATAGCAAGCACATGAAAGAGCTGGGAGATACATAATACTGTAAAGACCATGGTCTGCCAGTGAGCGGATTCCGTCCTGATAGTCCACGTCTGCACTGACAGGACAATGCCTGCCATCAGCAGACCCACCCAGATGGCATGAATACCGAGGCCATGGGCAAATATGCTCTCGCCGGGATGGCGCGGCGGCCTCTTCATGACATCGCCTTCTTCGGGCTCAACGGAAAGTGCAAGTGCCGGCAGCCCGTCGGTCATAAGATTAATCCAGAGGATGTGGATGGGCAGCAGGGGGATGGGTAGCCCCAGGAAAGGGGCAAGAAAGAGTGTCCATATCTCGGCTGAGTTCGTAGTCAGCATGTACTTTATGAATTTTCTTATATTGTCATATATCTTCCGGCCTTCCTTCACTGCCTTTACAATCGTTGCAAAGTTGTCGTCAAGGAGTATCATTGAAGCGGCCTCTTTGGATACATCTGTTCCTGTAATGCCCATCGCAATACCGATATCAGCCCGCTTCAAGGCCGGGGCATCATTGACCCCGTCTCCTGTCATGGCAACAAACTGGCCCTTGTCCTGCAGAGCCTTTACTATCTTTAGTTTCTGCTCCGGCGCCACCCTTGCATAGACCCTGATATGCTCAACCTTTTCCTCAAACTCCTCTAAAGACAGGGCATCGAGTTCCTGTCCTGTAAGTATCGCCTCAGAGCCGTCTTCAAGTATGCCGAGTCTCTTTGATATGGTCTCCGCTGTAAGCGGGTGGTCACCTGTAATCATTACCGGCTTTATCCCGGCTGCCTTGCAGAGCGCTACTGCTTCCCTCGCCTCCTGCCGCGGCGGATCCATCAGACCCACAAGACCGACAATTGTAAGTTCCTTTTCAATCCCGGGAGGAGTCAGGACTTCCGGCAGGTTCTCCCAAAACCTCAAGGCAATGCCCAGGACCCTGAGTCCATCGGCTGCCATCCTGGCATTTACCTCTTCCAGCTCTTCCCTGTCTATCTCCTTTAATCCGGCAGACGTCAGGATATTGGTTGATTTATCAAGCAGTACATCTATTGCGCCTTTTGTAAAAGAGACATATCCCCCTGCAGACAAGGCCTCCGGAGCCCCTGTTTTAAGTGGGGAGTCAGAAGGCATCCTGTGAAATGTTGTCATGCACTTTCGCTCTGAGTCAAAGGGCAGCTCAGCCACCCTCGGAAACATCTGTTCAAGGCTGTCCTTGT
>QIJG01000246.1 GCA_003232715.1 Nitrospirota bacterium | reverse complement strand
ACTTCCGACAGACCATCCACTGCAAGCCTGACATCCTCAACCATCTGCCCAAGGTTCAGCTCTGCCACAAGAAACCTCTTGCCCATACGGGCAAGGTCATTTATCTGCCCCTCCGGAAAGGGAAAGAGCGTTACAGGTCTGAAGAGCCCTACCCTCCTTCCGTCTTTCCTCAAAGACCTCACGGCCGACAGGCACACCCTTGCGAATGCAACAATCACCACATCTGCATCATCAACCATGAAGGACTCATACATGACGTCCTCCTGCTTCATCCTCTGATACTTCCCCTGGAGCTTCAGGTTCTGCCGCTCAAGCTCACCCTCACCAAGGTAGAGAGATTTAATCACCCTCGGAGGCCTTGACCGGCAGCCGTCAAGGACCCAGTCCTTTGAAGGCAGGGCGGGCGGGACATACTCAACCGAAAGGGCTCCATCATCTGTCCAAGGACTCCGTCTGCAAGAAGCATTACGGGATTTCTGTATTCATCAGCCCTGTCAAAGGCCTTCATCGTAAGTGTCCATAGCTCCTGGTGACTGAAAGGTGCATACACGAGGACCCTGTAGTCACCATGACCGCCACCCCTTGTTGACTGAAAATAATCCTGCTGACTGCCTGATATATTACCAAGCCCCGGACCGCCCCGCTGGATATTAACGATAACCGCCGGCAGCTCGGCCCCTGCCAGGTAGGAGATACCTTCCTGCTTAAGGCTTATCCCGGGAGAAGAAGAGGACGTCATGGCCCTTACGCCTGCGGCAGAAGCACCATAAACCATATTTACGGCTGCAAGCTCACTCTCCGCCTGTATAAAGATACCCTCGACCTCGGGCATTCTCCAGGACATATATTCGGGGATTTCATTCTGGGGGGTGATAGGATAGCCGGCATAAAAACGGCAACCAGCCATAATTGCTGCCTCTGCAACAACCTCATTGCCTTTCATCAAGAGAGATTCAGTCATAAATCAACCTTCTTTCAGATTACGAACCTCTTTTATCCTGTTTTCCTCATCCATTATCAAGACCCTTGGTACGGAGGCAGATATCTCCCCTTAGGAATATGAAAATATGATTATCCTGTCACCGGGAATGGCTTTTCTTGCAGTTGGACCATTGAGCATAAAACTCCTGCTTCCACGTTCGCCAGGGATGATATAGGTTGTAAATCTCTCTCCATTATCAAGATTGCTTACATGAACCTGCTCATAAGGCAGCATCCCTGCCGCCTCCAGTATATCCTCATCTATGCTTATACTCCCCTCATACCGGAGGATACAATCTGTAACCTTGGCCACGTGAATCTTGGCCTTCAACATACATCTTAACATTTACATTTACCTGCCTATGGTCTTTTATATCAATAATTCTTCAGGGTCATCAACAAAAGTTCAGCCCTGGTGTCATGTCAACCTTGTAATGTCGGGGTGTTTGAATCGTGATTCCCGCAACGTCGGGAATCATATCCCTCTTTGATTCCGGACAAGCCGGAATGACACTTGAGAGTTGATATAACAATTGGTACAGACTTCAATTTTTATTCGATAATCTTCGGAACCCGGTAAAATCCGTCTGTGACCTGAGGGGCATTTCTCAGGGCCTCCTCCCGTGGTAACGAGGTCCCCGGCAGATCCTCACGAAAGACATTCTTTACGGGAATTACATGACTGGTGGGTTCAACCCCGGATGTCTCCAGTTCGTTCAGTTTATCAACATACTCCAGTATCTCATCCAGCTGGACACTGTAGACATCCTTTTCATCCCCTGTTAATCCCAGCCTTGCAAGCCGGGCTATATGTTCAACATCGCTACCTGAAATCTTCATCTCTTTACCCTCCGGATTCAGCATACGTCATCAGTTGTTTCTTATACAGACCAGCAATAACAAATGCCTCAGATTCTCTCTAATTGTGCAAACTTCAGGGCCAATCTCTTTATTCCTACTCCCGGAAAGTTTACACACACCTTAAGGTCCTCACCCTTGCCATAGCAATCCCTTACAACGCCTATACCCCACTTCGGATGTCGAACACGACAACCGGTTTTATATGGAAAGGCGTAAACAACTGCCTTGTTCCTGGCAAAACCTTTATCCGTGCTACCATTACCCGAGACCCTCTTGCATACGGCCTTCTCCACCCAATGACAATGCTCCCGGGGTATATCCTTCAGGAATCTTGAAGGCTCCTGCTCCTGCCGTTTTGAAAATATCCTCCTCCTCCTTGCCCCGGTAAGGCAAAGAATATCTTTCGCCCTTGTCAGTCCAACATAAAAAAGACGCCTTTCTTCATAGACCTCCTCTTCATTGTCAGCAGACTTAAAGTATGGGATCAGGCCTTCTTCAATGCCGACAATAAAGACCACTGGGAACTCAAGCCCCTTGGCAGTATGAAGGGTCATCAGCGAAATGGCATCACCAGGCATGGATTCATCGAGTCTTGTAACAAGCGAAGCCCTGTCAAGGAACTCGTCGATTGACGACCCCTCAGCAGAGATCATTAACTCAGCCAGGTTCTGGATCCTCTGTTCTTCCAGCTCCTCAGCATATGCAGTCAGTTCTATAACCGACTTGATAGCCTCAGAGGCTGTTGAACCCTTGAGTCCTGACATCCCGATCACAAGTTTGATAAAGAGATCAAGTTTGTCTATAACGGCCTGTGAAGAAGACTTTGTTTTACATATCCGTCTGATTGCCTCAAAAAGACTTAGCCCTCTTCTCTTGGACTCCTGCTCAATCTTGTTAAGTGTGGCGGAGCCGATACCCCTGTGGGGGGTATTGATTATCCTTCTGAGGCTGACATTATCATGGTGATTCACACAGAGTCTCAGATAGGCTATTATATCCTTGACCTCTTTTCTCTCGTAAAAACTCATTCCTCCAACTACACGGTATGGAATCCCCTCTCTTCTAAGTGCCTCTTCTATAACCCTTGACTGCAGGTTTATACGGTAAAGCACCGCCATATCCCTGTAATTGTAAACACCCTTGAGATATATATCCTTAATTGTTCTTACAACATACTTTGCCTCATCTTCCTCAACCGGGAGCCAGTAGAAAAAGACCTTCTCTCCCCTGCCACGGTCTGTCCAGAGGGTTTTTGCCTTTCTCTGAGGGTTTTTAGCTATAATGGAACCGGATACATCGAGAATGTTTTGAGTACTACGGTAGTTCTGCTCAGGAAATCCTTCTCAAAGTTTAGTATGTTTTTTACCTCTGCACCCCTGAAGCGATAAATACTCTGGTCGTCATCACCCACTGCAAAAATATTAGAGTGCCCGGATGCAAGGAGTTTAACCAGCTGATACTGGGCACGGTTTGTGTCCTGGAATTCATCCACAAGGATGTAGGCAAACTTTTCATGATACTTCTGAAGCACATCCGGATGGTCCTGAAAGAGCCGTACGGTAAGCATTATCAGGTCATCAAAATCAAGGGCGTTACACCGTCTTAACTCATCCTGAAATCTTATATAGACCTTTGCAAGTTTCTCGTCAAAGCCAAAGCCGTCACCGGAAGAGAGAAACTCTTCAGGAGTAACCATGGATGCCTTCAGTGAACTTATCCTTGAAGCAACCCCTTTATAAAGGGCCTCATATATCTTTAACTCCCTGAGAATATGCCTTATCAGACTGTGCCTGTCACTTTCGTCGTATATTACAAACTCAGGCTTGTATCCGAGTGCCGTTATATCACTTCTCAGAATCCTGTTACACTGGGAATGGAAAGTCCCTATCCAGCACCCCTTTAAATCATCTGAAATGAGCGCACATATCCTCTCCTTCATCTCATTTGCAGCCTTATTGGTAAAGGTAACCGTAAAGATGGAAGAGGGAGGGATCTTCTTTTCTTTTGTAAGG
>QIJG01000312.1 GCA_003232715.1 Nitrospirota bacterium | reverse complement strand
CAAAACCAAAGAGATAATGGGCCTCTATCACCTCAAGTCCCTTATTCATCAATGTTGCAGAATCAATGCTGATCTTCTTTCCCATCTGCCACGTGGGGTGATTAAGGGCATCTTCGGGTTTTACATCCCTGAGGTCATCACTCTTTCTTTCATGGAAGGGTCCACCGGAGGCCGTCAGAATCAACCTCTTAATATCCGAACTGTTATATCCGTGCATGCATTGAAAGATGGCACTATGCTCACTGTCAACCGGAATAAGTCTGGCACCGTATTTTGCTATGGCCTCATTGACGAGTGGACCGGCCATTACAAGGGTCTCCTTGTTGGCAAGACCAACGGTCTTTCCCTCCATAATGGCTGATAGTGTGGGTAACAGTCCTGCAGAACCCGAGATGGCTGAAAGCACAAAATCCGCCCCCGAGTAAGCAGCAACATCCCGTATCCCCTCAGGGCCGGACAAAATCTCGCTAAATCCCGTATTTTCCCTTAACTTTCGTGCCTCAGTATTATCTACAACTGCCATAACAAGAGGCCTGAATTCTTCTATCTGTCTTTGAAAAAGCTCAATATTACATCCTGCCGTCAAGCCGACTACCCTGAACTTCTCCGGATACATCCTTATAACCTCGAGGGTCGCTGTACCGATTGAACCTGTTGAACCGAGAATCGTTATCTTTTTCATCTACTGCCTCTCACGAATAAAAAAACCAGGGAGTAATGGATTGATGGATTAATGGAGTATTGGGTCAAGCATCACTCCAATACTCCAACACTCCAGTTTATAAATTATCTTACGAAACTACATATTTAACGACTAAATAAACCACTGGGGTTACAAAGAGCATCCCGTCTATCTTGTCAAGCACGCCACCATGTCCCGGGATTAAGGAACTTGAATCCTTCACACCTGAATCGCGCTTGAACATCGACTCCGTAAGGTCCCCAAGGACTGCAATACACCCTATGAGAAATCCCACGACCAATACCTGGTAAACAGTTATGCTGTCTATCAGGAGTACCTTTATCAGGATCCCGGCCAACGTCCCTCCGGTCATTGATGCGACAGCCCCTTCAATGGTCTTTTTCGGACTTACAGATGGATAGAGTTTTCTCTTACCAAAGTTTTTACCGATATAATAAGCAAAACTATCCGACGCCCAGACTGTTGCGCCAATGAATATAATCCATTCAGGGCCTACATTCCTCAGGGCAATCTGCAGACTGAGAATCAAAGGAATATAAGAAAAACCTACTACCACGGGAGCAATATCAGAAAGCACATGTTCCGGCCCCGCTCCCCGGTCAAAGAGTCTGAAGAGCACTAAAAGCAGGAAAAAAATTATCAACAGAAATCGAAGCTCACCCCACCCGGTATAAACAGAATAAAGAAAGAGCAGCCCGGCAAATACTCCAAAAAATCTGAATGATCTTTTTACGCCGTACATTAAATAAAACTCCATCTGTGCAGCACCTGAGATAAAGAACAGAAGGCCAAGAAAAAAAACAGATGGAAGTTTCATTATATAAAGATAGATTAAAGGCAGTAGTGCCAAGGCAACGATCTCTCTCTTTTTCTTCATTATGATTCTGAAGGGGACATAATTCCCCCGAATCTCCTTTCTCTGTGCTGATAATCCTGTATCGCACAAAGGAACTCCTCCCTGGTAAAGTCAGGCCAGAGTGTCTCTGTAAAATATAATTCAGCGTAAGCTCCCTGCCACAAAAGAAAATTGCTGAGCCTTTTTTCTCCGCTGGTTCTTATGATTAAATCAACTGCCGGCAACCCCGCAGTGTCAAGTAACGTCTCAAATCTTTCTTCACTTATCTCCTCAGGCCTTACCCCCGAGGTAATAGCCTTCTTTACGGCCCTTAGTATTTCATCCCTTCCGCCATAGCTCAGTGCGATAACAAGTGTCAATCCTTTATTTGCAGATGTTCTTTCCTCTATCTCTGCAATGATTCCCTGTATCACGGCGGGCAGTTTTTCCCTGTCACCGATAACTCTGAATCTGATACCCTTCATTATTAAATCCTTCAACTCCTTGGTCAGATACAGCTGCAGCAACTCCATAAGTGTAGTTACCTCATCATCAGGTCTCTGCCAGTTCTCCAGAGAGAATGCATAAAGGGTGAGCACATCTATCCCAACTTCCTGAGCCGCCTTGATTAACTCCTTTGTCCGCTCAGCCCCCTTGCTATGACCCTCCACTCTGGGCAGACCTCTCAACT
>QIJG01000313.1 GCA_003232715.1 Nitrospirota bacterium | reverse complement strand
TAAATGCAAAAACCTGCGACAGGTTACCAAAAATTACCATATCCTATTCCTTTTCTCCTTTTCCGGTTTTTTTAGTTTTGTATTTTGACGGACATTTGGCGAGGAGGGTCGTTGCAGAAAAAATGTTCTTGTCTCTGTCATAGTTTCCTTCAAGTATCACCTCAACATCGGGCTTGAATGCATCCGGAACAACGCCGGTATATCTGACCTTCATGGTCTTTGTATCGTCATTAAGATCCTTCACCGTAAAGGTAAGGAGGAGGTCCCTCTGGTTGTAGTTTGTGCTACCTTCCACAACCTTACCACTGACCCTTATGCCCCTGTCATTAAAACTTCCCGGGTCTGCAGCTATGACCTCACCCACAGTCAGGTAATAGACCCCGGTCTCTGAAACCCCTTTGTATATCAGAAACCCGACACCAACCACAATAAGCATCACTGCTACTAATGTCTTTTTGGCAGACTTCTTCATACGCCTTCATCCTCCATCTTAAATTAGTGCCGGTCCATAAACATAGTTATTGCCGTAAGGCATTCAGGAAGGCACAGCGCGCAACTGCACTTTTACCGCTCGGAATTCAAATCAAATTATAAAGCAAAAGATATGCCAGCGTCAAACTATTTACCGGCATTTGCTACAGGGCTTTGTTTTTAAAGAATTTATCGGGATTACAGTATCACGGGGATAGAATAGGGGCAAGGACTTAGTGGGACAGAAGGGGACACAGGTGAGACAAATTGTCTCACTCTTTCCTGATCTCCAGGAGCTTTCTATATATGGTCTTCCGGTTTACACCAAGGATTTCCGCAGCCCGTTTCTTGTTTCCACCACATCTCTCCAGAATATGCTCTATGTACTGCCGTTGAAGCTCATCCAGGGATTTTTCCTCTGTGAATCTAAAACCCTCTTCTGCGCTTCCTGCTGCAAGCATCTCATCGGGCAGGTCTTTTATCCACACAAATCCATCCTCCGAGAGGTACACAGACCTTTCAATAACATTTTCAAGTTCCCTTATATTTCCGGGCCAGGGGTAATCCATAAGAAACCTCATGACCTCCGGAGAAATCCGGATATTCTTCTCCTTCTGTTCATACCTGTGCAGGAATTCCTGCACAAGAACGGGAATATCCTCTCTGCGCTGCCTGAGTGGGGGAAGCTCTATTCTGAAGATATTAAGTCTGTAATAAAGGTCTTCCCTGAACCTGCCCGCCCTCACCTCTTCCCTCAGATTCCTGTTGGTTGCAGAGATAATCCTGACATCAAAGGGAATGTATTTATTACTTCCAACGGGTTTAATCTGCCTGTCCTGCAGGGCTCTGAGGAGTTTTGGCTGCAGGGTCACAGGCATTTCCGTAATCTCATCAAGCAGGAGAGTCCCTTCATCGGCCTCAAGGAAGAGTCCTTTTTTATCGTTCTTTGCATCAGTAAAGGCCCCCCTGACATGACCAAAGAGCTCGCTCTCCAGGAGCCCCTCGGGAATGGAGGCACAATTTACAGGAATAAACGATTTTTCCTTTCTTTGTGAACACAGGTGAATTGCCCTTGCAATCATCTCTTTCCCGGTACCCGTCTCGCCCTCGATAAGCACATTGCCCCCTGAATCCACTATCTTCTCAATAAAGGTGAATATCCTTATCATGGCAGGACTCTTGCCTGCAAGGTTATGGAAACTGTAGCGCTTCACGGTCATTTCCTCAAGCTCCTGCAACCTCTTCCTCATTTCAAGTTCCCTGACCGCCTTTTTAACGGCAACCAGGATCTGCTCCATCTTGAAGGGTTTTATAATATAATCATAAGCACCCCTGTCCATGAGCTTTACCGTATCGTCTATATTTCCAAAAGCGGTAATAAGGATAACAAAGGGGGAAAAACCATCCCCCTTTCTCGTCCGGTCAAGAAAGGAAAGTCCATCCATAACAGGCATCTTTATATCCGAGATGACAATCTGAAACCTCCGCCCCTCCATCAGGGCAAGTGCATCCCGACCGTTTGAGACTGTCTCCACGGCATAGCCATGCTCCAGCAGGATATCTTTTAAAAACTCCCGCATATCCTGCTCATCCTCCACAACAAGTATGCTTATCCTGTCTACTTCCGCCATAACGAAAACCCCTTGTATCTGAAATTATTACTTCGGCAATTATTAAAAGTCTTATAATTGAATTGACATCAATCTAAAAATCTCCCCTTGCCCCTCTTTGCCAAAGAGGGGATAATCCCTCCCTTTGG
>QIJG01000121.1 GCA_003232715.1 Nitrospirota bacterium | reverse complement strand
AAAGCACCACCCCTTCAAAAAAGGCCTCATACAGTTGAGACGGATGCCGCGGCAGCCCGCCTCCGCAAGGAAAGACCATTGCCCAGGGAACGTTAGTCACCCTTCCGTAAAGTTCGCAATTAATGAAATTCCCTATCCTGCCAAGCCCCAGCCCTATCGGCGCTGTTGCGATTACGAGATCTGCAACCAGCCAGGAATCCAGTCCCCGCTTCCTGCAAAAACATATACCGGCAAAGATCGAACCTATCAGCCCGCCATGAAATGACATCCCCCCGTGCCAGACTGCAAAGATCTCAAGGGGGTTTTGCAGGTATTCTGAAAAATTATAAAACAGGACATAGCCGAGCCTTGCTCCCAGGATAAGGCCCAGGATAATATAGAAGTAGAGATCATCTACAGTCCTTCCGTCTATCCCTATCCCCTTCTTTCTTATCTGATACTTCACAAGGAGATAAGAGCTTGCAAAGCCAATGAGGTACATAACGCCATACCACCTCACCTGCAGGGGGCCGACCTTTATTATGTAAGGTTTTATAGCAGGATATGGTATCATAACTACTTGATTAACCTCGTTTTTCTCTCAAAAATACTATCCGTTAATTCCCTGTTAAGCCTGATAGCAACATCAAGCATTGAGCAGTACAGCCTCTGGGCAATCGCCTCACTATCCACATTTACCAGACTCGTTATCGACTGATTAACAATAAATGCCTCTTCTATATAAAGTTCAAGAATTTCGTTATTCAACTCTAAAAACCCCTCTTTTTTAAATGCCTTTCTGACCATATCATCGTAGTCCTCAGCCTCGCCTGACCCAAGGAGCTTCACAAAGAGAAGAATCAGCATCTCCGTCCTCTTCTTCCTCAGCGGCAGTATTTTTTCGTATGTAAAATCTATCCTTATAGGAAGAAACCTTATGTCACCCTTGAGCCTGCCGTCAAGGTCAATACTGCCCTCGATAACCTCTTCAACATCCCCGTCACAGATACTGCTACCTGCTTCATTAATTGCAGCGGCCACATTAAGGCAGAGCTTATAATACTGAAACTCCATCTTTATCCTGGCAAAAAGAAACTTTTTAAAGACCGGAAACTGCAGTGAAGATACATCCTTGCCGCAATACTTGATACATCTCTCCGAAAGTGCATAAAGAAACCATTTCGCAAACCTCATTATCTCTCTCTCTTTATCCACCCACACCCCGTTATTCTGAAAAATGAGTTAAAATACAAATCAAGCACAAACTCTCTATAATAATAACACAACAAGGCACTTCATGCCCCCCCGGATGGAGTGATGGAGTGATGGAGTGATGGAGTAATGGAGTGGTGATCAAGCCTCCAATCCTCCAGTCCTCCAAGTTCTCTCCCTCCGGAGTTAATCCACGCCAAAGGCAGCACACCTGTAAAAATCCTTTCCAAGAGGATCACCGGACAGCTCCGCCCTGTACCTGCACCCTCCCCTGCATACATCCAGCACATCACAATCACATTTAATATCAGCAAGCCTGAGTGGTTTAAGCCTCTTCCAGCACTTTTCAAGCCCCTCTGATATATGCCCCAGGGGTCTGTCTGCATAAAAGGCACACTTTGCAACATAGCCGTCAGGCAGGACGGAGACAAGGTGCAGGCCGCAGGCAAACCCCTCTCCGCCGCCATGAAGCCCCTCACTATAACCATATCCAAGGTATTTACCGGCCACATCCGGAGGAAGGGAAATCTCCGTGTTCTCCATCATCCTGCCGCTCAGGCACGGCACATCAACTATCCAGTTCTTTACACCCATTGTCCTGAAGAGTTCATCCATCCTCTCAAACTCGCCAAGATTTCCGGGATGGATCATCGTAGAGACGGCAACATCAAACCCGTTATCCAGGGCAAGCCCGACAGCGCTTATCGCCCTGTCAAAAACACCCCTGCCCCTCAGGGCATCATGGGAGTCTCCAAGACCGTCAATGCTGATCTGTATCTCATCCACATTTAAATTCTTCAGGGTTTTTCCATCTATGAGAAGACCGTTTGAGAAGAGTACCTTTCTTAATGGATAGCCTGAGAGATAATCATTGACGGCATCAAACTCCCTGTGCATCAACGGCTCTCCGCCGGATATCAGCACCCTCAGCCCCTGCACATCATTAAATTCCTCAAGAATGCTGATTATCTGATTCAGACCGAGCTCTTTTGCCCCTGATTCTCCGATGTAGCAGTGTCTGCACCTCAGATTACACCTGTCGGTTATAAGA
>QIJG01000204.1 GCA_003232715.1 Nitrospirota bacterium | reverse complement strand
ATTCACAAAACAGGAGGCGATCGGGCCAGTGCCGTGAAAGCAGGTTTTTATATCAGTCAACTCAACAGACATCTGAAATTATATCATAATTATCATAATTCACCGTCTTGCAATCTTCTTTCGGTCCTGTGTTGCAGGCTTTTCAATAAATACCCTATAATGGACAAAGACCTGCAGATAAAAAAAGGAGCGGAGATTGTCGGAAAAGATTCCACCGGAGGTTAAGCAGGAGATAGAAAGGCTTGTCAGGGATCTTAATTACCACTGCTACCGGTATTACGTCCTTGATTCCCCGGTCATCTCGGATGAGGAATATGACCGTCTATTCCTTCGTCTGAAGGAGTTTGAAGAGAAGTACAATTATATACTGCCCGACTCCCCCACCCAACGGGTCGGCGCCCCTCCCCTTGACAAGTTTGAGAAGGTGAGACATACCGAGCCCATGCTCTCTCTTGACAATGCCTTCTCACATGAAGAGGTGAGAGAGTTTGACGGCAGGGTCAAGAGGTTTCTCGGCGCTGATGATGAAATTGAATATACGGTGGAACCGAAATATGACGGTCTTGCAATTGAGTTGACTTACAGGGACGGACTCCTGTTGAGGGCTTCTACAAGGGGAGACGGTTATGCAGGGGAGGATGTCACCCGGAATATCCGGACCATAAAGTCCGTACCCCTGAAGATACAAGGGGTCAAAGAGGTCCCTGGGGAGATAGATATCCGCGGAGAGATATATATGGATATCGAGGAGTTTGAGGCACTGAACCGGGAGAGGGAAGAAAAGGGGGAATCCCCCTTTGCCAATCCCAGAAATGCTGCTGCAGGCTCGGTACGCCAGCTCGACCCCTCAATAACAGCCTCGCGAAGGCTTCACCTTACGTGTTACGGACCCGGGGCAGTGAAGGGGGTGGAGTTCAGGAGTCAATGGGAGTTTATCAGATGGCTTGAGAAGGCCCGGTTTCCGGTTCCTGCGATAGTAAGGCTTGCAAAGGGGGTTGATGAGGTTGTAGAGGTCATCAGGGAGATAGAGGAAAAGAGGAGACACTTTCCCTTTGAGACCGATGGCGCTGTTGTCAAGGTGAATGACTTTGAGCTGCAGCGGACTCTGGGTGTCAAGACCAGGGAGCCGCGCTGGGCTATTGCCTATAAATTTCCGGCCCATCAGGGGACAACCAGGGTAAGGGAGATAATCCCAAGCGTCGGCAGGACAGGGGTGATAACACCTGTTGCACTTCTTGAGCCCGTAAGGATCGGTGGGGTTACCGTCTCGCGTTCCACCCTGCATAACTGGGATGAGATTGAGAAAAAAGACATAAGGGTGGGGGATACCGTGGTGGTTGAAAGGGCCGGAGATGTCATCCCCCACGTTGTGATGGTAATAAAGGGGAAAGGAAAAACCCTTTGCCATCCCTGAAAAGTGCCCTGTGTGTGGCGCCGGGGTTGTGAGGGAAGAAGGTGAGGTGGCTTTCAGGTGTGTAGGGATTAACTGCCCTGCACAGGTTCAGGAGAGGATAAAACACTTTGCATCAAGGGTTGCCATGGATATTGAGGGCCTTGGTGAAAAGAATGTGGAGCTGCTTTACTCAAGGGAGCTTATAAGGCATTTCGTGGATATATACAGGCTGAAAAAGGAGGACCTCCCTGAACTGCCGAGGTTTGCCGAGAAATCAGCCCAAAACCTTATAGACGCGATTGAGCGGAGCAAAAAGACCACCCTTGCCAGGTTCCTCTATGCCCTCGGCATACTCCATGTGGGCGAGTATGCAGCCAGACTCCTTGCCAGGCATTTTAAGAACCTTGAAGACCTGTATAATATAAGCCCTGAGAAAATTGCCGGCATAAAGCAGATGGGTGAGAAGATCGCCCGCTCGGTCTCGGACTTCTTCAGCGACCCCGGGAACCTGCATACCCTTGAAACCCTCAAATCCCTGGGACTCGAGATAACAAACCCTGATTTTGAGGGCAAAAAGAAGGGGAAACTGCCGCTTGAAAGTCTTGTTTTTGTGATTACCGGCACCCTGCCCAGGCCGAGGAAGGAAGTGGAGGACATGATTGAAGACCTTGGCGGTCATGTCTCCTCAGCAGTCTCAAAGAGCACTGATTACCTTATTGTCGGGGAGTCTCCCGGCTCAAAACTCCGGAAGGCCCGGACCCTTGGAGTCAGGACCATAAGCTTTGAAGAGCTGATGGGAATGGCGGAGAGCGGATATTTGTAAGGAATTTCCAGGTAACGCTGATTATATATTAATCGTCTCAAAATAGTGTGGACATATTATTTAAAAAATCCCTCCCAACCTCCCTTTGGCAAAGGGAGGGATCATCCCCCTCTTTGCCAAAGAGGGGCAAGGGGAGATTTTTAGATTGATGTCGGTTCAATTACGAGACATTTAATAATTAGTGTCTGTGTATAAACTACAGTAATTTGTCATTCCCGCGAGTCGGGAATCCTTCTTAAATAACGATTCCGGACAAGCCGGAATGACAGAAAACAGCAACGGTTCGACTTTATACACAGACTCTATTTATGGTTGACATGGGTAATAAATGTGACAAGGTGAGGATGGACAGTCTTGTAAAAGGGGTACTCATCAGGCTTTTATTTTTAACTATAAACCATTCAGGGAGGGAACATGAAGAGAGTAAACATTTTTGCGTTTATATTGATCCTGTCGGCTGCCTTGCTCGGATGTGCTCCGGATCTGGTGGTAAAAGACTTGGATGTAACCTGGAACACAGCAAATAAAAAGGCAAAAGCGGAGATTGCCAATACCGGCAACAAAGATGCTGGAAAATTCATGGTCTACTTTAATGCTGATGAGGATCCCGTGTCACCAAACCATATACCACAGGTAAGTTTTAACATCCCGGGGCTTGCGAAGGGGGCTTCTCTAACACTGATTGCAAACTTTGCTCCACTTGCACACCCTGACAATAACAACCTTGCGAATGTTTACAAAATCACGGCATTAGTCGATCCTAAAGATATGGTGAAGGAGTCGAACGAGAACAATAATGTCAAAGAAGTTCTGCTTTCACCCAGAATGGCATGTGTCGGTTTCGGCCCACCACCGGTTGCCGGTACCCGGTACGGCAGCCCTGCAGGTAATGTGCCGGGTGATATAGTACTGCTGGCTAACGGTATTAAAATGTCTGTCCATGATTTCCGATGGATTGGCGGAGGTGGTACATTCAATGTAGCACGCATCGAGATGCCTCCGCCGATACTATTCGGCACAGGACAGACGATCAACACCAACAACATTAACCTCGAGTTTGACTTCAGCGGTATCGGATTTCCCGTTTCAAAGGTAGAGCTTCAATACCTGGATCTTGGCGGCTTAGAGAACTTTAGCGTTAACGGGCAGCCCGTACCGATCTATGCCGGAGAGTTTTCAGCGGCACCATCGCCAATCGCCGGAGTCAATGTTTCTGTGACATCAAACCCTGTGCCTGGCGGAAAGACAGGAACACTTGTTCTCACAGGCGCTGTCCAGAAACTCACGATCGGCGGTCAGGAATTCTGGATTGATAATGTCTGCGCCAAAGAGTAGTCCCCGGGAGGCATCTGTTTAGATCGAATAATAGAGACTCATTGATTCTCAGCCAGGAGAGAAGGCAACGGGAAAAATCCCATGACATCAAGGATATCCGGGCAGGCCCGGGCTTAAGGAGGGTTAAGGTTATGGAGTATGTAGTCATTTTCATTACAGCACCTGATGAAGAAGAGGCAGCAAGGATTGCAAGGACCATTGTTGAAGAAAGGCTCGCAGGGTGTGTAAATATCATAAAGGGTGTACGTTCAATCTATAGCTGGGAAGGGAAGGTAGAGGATGAAGATGAGGTTCTTATGGTTGTAAAGACAAAGAAAACCCTCTTCAGTGCGGTTGAGAAGAGGGTAAAAGAACTCCATTCCTATAGTGTGCCTGAGATAATTTCAATTCCGCTTATTGAAGGGTCTGAAGAGTATCTGAAGTGGCTTAAGCATGAATTGATGCGTTGAAAAATACAGGAGTTAAAGATGAATCAATGTCCCTGATTTTTCAACTCCCTGACTCTACACTGCCTCTACTGCCTTGACCGCGGGGATCGCCTGCTTCATTGCAGCCTCAATCCCTCCCTTCAGGGTCATTATGGACATGGGACATGTACCGCAGGCGCCAACGAGTTTCACCTTTACAATATTGTCATCTGTAATCTCAACGAGTTCGACGTCTCCACCATCCCTCTGAAGCGTTGGCCTGATCCTGTTTATCACCTCTTCAACCTTTGTCCTGTCAAGCATTTTATACTCCTCCCTGGATCGAATTTTTATCAGGGTAATCTGCATAAACCCGAAATTACTCTATTTTCCTATTTTCAGCATACCAAAATCAACCCTGTATGGACTTCTTAATCCCGGTAGTTGACAAAGTTTTTTCTTTATAGTACTCTATACAGTAGAATTATGAGATAAGCATTGCATTCCAAGGTCTCTTCTGGATATAATCAGGATATAATTTATGTACACGTTGCTCCTGCCGTATCAGAGGAGAGGAGGACGCAGATTCCTGTTGATGCCTAAAACACCGAAAGAGAATGAATTATTTTCTTCAGTTACTTAGATCAGGTTTCCCTTTATCAATTAATGGTTTTGCCCAATAGGTGGCAATTTTGATTGCGTTAAGCTTTCTTACAAGGATGC
>QIJG01000321.1 GCA_003232715.1 Nitrospirota bacterium | reverse complement strand
AGCTCTGTTTCTTAAGTTTCTTGAAAAGCAATCGATATAAAATAATTATAGAAAAATACTTTGAATTGCCCTTCCTGTGCTTAACCCCCTGGACTTAACGTTATTGACTACGTTGAATAACTATACTATAGCAATGTAGACAGAGGGCAGTAATTGCAAAAACAACGACTACATTGTGGAGAAAGGAAATGCCACGGAAGGCAGGACTTGATACACCGTGAACACTGCACCATATCATCATTTGGGGAATAGAGCAGAGGAAAATAGTAGATGACAGAAAAGATAGAGAGAACTTTGTAGAAAGAGTAGGCCGAGCTGCAACTGAGACGAGGACATCGATCTATGCCTGGGCATTAATGCCGAATCATGCACATTCCCTTCTTAGAAGCGGACAGACAGGCAGGTATAACAACCTTCATGCGGCGGTTCCTGACCGGCTACGCAATCACGTATAACCAGCGCCGCCGCCGTCATGGCCATCTGTTTCAGAACAGGTACGAATCAATAGTGTGTGATGAGAACAGTTACTTTGCAGAGTTGGTTCGTTACATACACAATTACCGCTGAGCTTGACAAGCTTATGCTGAAACATGTAGATTAGTTTCAGGAGGTGAGAGAATGCCTACAACTACAGTAAGAATCCCTGAAGAAAAGAGGGACCTTCTCAAAATTGTTGCCAGTGTTGAAAAAAGAGATATAAAGGATATCCTTACGGAGCTGATAGACGAATATCTGGAAAGACACAAGGAAACTTTAGAGATACTTTCGAGGCCTGAATGGGTTGAGGCCATCAACAAGGGGTTAAAGGCTTCAGAAAAGGGTGAAACTGTTAAGTGGAGAAAAAAGAGACCTGGGAAGTAGTCCTTACAAAGCCTGCAGAAAAGATCTACGATAAGTCCGGTAAGGCAATGCGTCGGAAGTTTGACCTGTGCTTTGAATCGTTGGAGAAAAATCCACTCTACAGTAACAATATAAAATCTCTTACCGGTAATCTGAAATGGCTCTTAAGATACAGGATTGGGGGCTGGCGAATAATTTACAGAGTTTTTGAAGCACAAATGATTGTTGAAATCATAGCGATTCTTCCGAGAGGAGATGCTTATAAGTGATTGTAAATATCCAAATAAGGTACACCAGGAGGTTATGGTAAAAGGGGAGACAAATCTCTCTTCAATTATGCATCTGAAACAGGTCAGCGATGTAGTTGTTCCACGTTCCGTAGCATCATGGGATTTGGGAGAAGGAGAGAGTGCGGTTTTAGCGTATGCTTTGAAAAATCCTGATATCCGGACTGTAATAATAGATGACAGGGAAGCACAGAGATGTGCCAAGTCATTAGTATGTTATATATTTTCTTATCATCTCCTCTACCATCGGGAGAGCAAATTCATTAAAAAACCTCTTTATCGCGTCTTCAGAATACTCTACCCGATCGTTTTCTCCGACATAGTTTTTGTTCATAACACACTGTATCTGCTGCGAACCTTCAGTCCATGATCTCCCTATGATTGACTCAACAAGATCGCCTGAACGAATATATCTCAGTGGAAGCATAAGTTCCCTGTCAAACTTCTTCAGAAGGGAGATATAGGCATCGAGGGCAATGCCTATCTGATTAAGTTTTACCCTACCGTCATGGGATTCCCTCTCACCGCTGATAATAATATGAGAGTTGATCATCATTGACAGGGGGATGCGGACTGTATGGAAATAGAGATGACAACCGAGACAGGGGGTATAAAAACCAAAGGTTTTTGACAGTCGGGCGGTATGTCTGCCACAGAGCATCCACCAGAGTTTTGGTGAGCCAAGGATAACAGGCTCGAAGAGATCAACACCCCTTTCCTTCAGCAATTCCCTCAGAAGGGCTGTTTTTTCAAACGGCATGTTCCAGTCTCCGAATTCAGTGCCTGAATAGACGATGGTCGGGATAACCGCCTTTATACGACCGGTCTCTACTGCCTTTAAGGTTGCTGCAATACTGTCTCTACCAGCTATCTCAGCTATTGCCAGGGACTCTATTTCCCTCAGATAGTTGATCCTGGACTTTGAGAGCATCCAGTCGGGAAACCCGGTAACAATCTCTGGTTTGTTACTCAGTATCTCAAGTATCTTCCTGTTCATCTCGTATCCTTAGAGGTTTATACATGCCGGGGGGTGAATCCATAAGACCGAAGAGTTTTCCCTTGTCCAGGAAATTCAGGACAAGATACATCAATTCCTTTCCTCTAACCGGACCGAGCCCTCCGCCGGCACAGCTTATCTCGTTGAACCCGGTAACATCATCCCTTCGGGTATATCTTCCACACATGGTGATTGGTACCGTCTCTCCGGAATGTATCATCATGCCGGTGGATGCGGTAGAATGGTCAGCGGTGATAATGAAGAGGATTTCTCCATCAGGTAAGATCTCCTCTCTTGCATAAGAGAGCGCCCGATCAAGGGATTCCAGCACAGACCTTTTATGTTCTGAATTCCTTGTGTGTGCTGCTACATCAGGGGCCTTTGTATGGACATGGATAAAGTCAAATTCATCTGCACCTTTCGCTATCCTCAACCTTTCAATCAGGTCCTCTTCTACATCTCCTGTATCCCGTACTTTACGGATTTCCATACCCAGGAAACCACAAAGCCCGTGATACAGGGAGCCTGATGCTATAGAGAGGGGATTCAGTCCCCATTTTTGTCTGAATGGAATCAAACCGGTCATCTTACCGGCCCTTTGTGTACCAACTGCATTTATCGGCAAGAGACCTTTTTTTTGCCTCTCCAGGTTTATTGGATGTGATGATAGTGTTTTATAACACCACTTCATGTAGCTGTTAAGTGCCTCAGCCGTACCGAGCGCTACGGCACTGTCTTCTGCCTCCTCTATCGGCAGTATTTCCATAAGGGGGCGGCCTTCGTATATAGGGTTTGAATCCGTAATATCTGCCGATACCTCCCCCCTGAGAATCAGGATACCTTCTATTGCCTTTGTGGGGATAAATTCTATCTCGATGTTGCCTTGCTGAAAGAACCGTATCTCTTTCTGTAAGGTCCTGCAGGTTTCTATATCCACCTCAGGGGTTTCCTTTGTTAAGATAAGTCTATCGTCCTCCGGCTTGACGGAGAATATCCTGGAAAGAATTGCTACTTCTGCATCATTGACGGCAATGCCTTCTCCGATTGCCTCGATCAATCCCCTGCCTGGAAACTCATGGATTTCATAGCCGAACGCATGGCAACACCCTGAAGGTAGCTATGGTACAGGCCGTTCATGCCGATGCTTGCAGCATGGTCAAGATTAGGGGTCTCTGCAACCTGAAGTGGCGTCTTGCCTCCAAATTCAGGGAGGCCTTTATCACCAAGGCCATCAAGGACTAAGAGAATGCATCGCATGTTGTAATTATAAACTATTAATGGGTTTATATATTACCCCCGCGTTCGGCTAACATGGCACGCCAAAGCGAAATGACGGAGGCTGCCCTGTATGTTCCCATGAAGAACAATGTCCGGCATTAACTGAACCGTCCCTTGTGCAGGTTCCCTGATAAAAACGTGAACTTTTACTCCACAACCCTGCCATCGGCGGGACTCATTACTTGGCCTCAGGCTTCCTCCAGACAAACCTCACGGTTTTGTCCTTGCCTTTCACTAACCGTTTCCGTTATATTTCAAATTATAACGTGTGGTCTTCCGACAGGGGACTTCCTGCGCATTGCACGCAGACAGGTCACCCCATTAGCTCACACCCTGCCGGGACGTACACAATTTGGTGCAGCCGACAGCGTAAACGCCGCCGCTGAATGTTACGATATACAAATGATTACTTTCATATTGAGATACTATGAATAAACTGATTAAATTAGTCGTCAACTCTCTATTCCTTACAGCATTATTGATGTCTGCCGGAATTGCCCTGTCACATGCTGCTGAGTTGCAGAAGTTCTCCGACGCAAGATTGA
>QIJG01000079.1 GCA_003232715.1 Nitrospirota bacterium | reverse complement strand
TCTGTGCTCTGAACCTCTCTTTCAGGAAGGTTATAATTTGCAGGATATGGGGACTTTCCCCTTCGGAATTCCTTTCTGCTTCGAGTATAAGCCTTGCCACCTCTTTACGGTTTAGCGGTTTTGTCGTCAGAATTCCGCTCCGTATCAGGCCTTCTGCCTCAAGGCGCGACAGCAGGTCATATGTTATGCCGTTTATTTCAACATTGGTGGAGGCAATTGTATCCGGGGCAAACAACAATATACATATGACTATTAGCAGAGAAATAAAACGCCACAATTGGAACTCCGGTATATACAGTAAATTGAACAGAGCATTCTGTTATCTTGGCCAGATGCTCTTTTATCTCTGGGGTTAGGAACAACTTCTGTTTAATATAATAGCTTATTGGCCTGTAAAAGACAAGGTCCCGGAGGGGAGCGAAGGAGAAAGGATAAAGGGGGAAGAAAGGACAAAGGCAGGCAAAATAGGGGCATCAGGCGGTTGTCTACTCCTCAAGGAGTGCCTTCACAAACTCTTCCGGAATAAAGTCTCTCAAGTCATCGGTCCCTTCTCCAACACCTATCAGCCTTACAGGGATGTTCAGTTCCTTTTTGATGGCAAATACAATGCCACCCCTGGCAGTACCGTCCAATTTTGTTAATACTATTCCAGTTACCCCGATGGCCTCGTGAAACATCTTGGCCTGTCTCAGGGCATTCTGGCCTGTTGTGGCATCAACAACAAGGAGGGTTTCGTGAGGTGCACCGGGCATGGATTTGTTTATGACCCGCTTGAGCTTCTTCAGTTCTTCCATTAACGGTGTCTTTGTATGCAGGCGTCCGGCGGTATCCACTATTATGGTATCCACTCCCCGGGCCTTTGCAGCCTCAACCGCGTCATAGGCCACTGCTGCCGGATCGGACCCGCTCTGGTGTTTTACTATCTGGGCGCCTGATCTCTCTGCCCATATCTCAAGCTGTTCGATAGCAGCAGCCCTGAAAGTATCAGATGCAGCCATTATAACGCTATGCCCCTCGGAGTATAGCCTGCTTGCAAGCTTGCCGATGGTGGTAGTCTTTCCCACACCATTAACCCCCACACATAGAACGACAAAGGGCCTTTCCTGATAAAGCACAAAAGGCTGCGGAAGTCCCAGTATCTTCAGCATCTCCCTCTTTAAAAATTCCTTTACACCGTTGTAATTCTTTATCTTTCCGCCCCTGACCTCTTCCCGGAGATCATCGATTATCTCCAAGGTTGCTTCAGTGCCTATATCTGATGTAATGAGGACTTCCTCAAACTCGTCAATTGTCGTGTCATCAATCTTTTTTCCCTGGAAAACCTGATCGACCTTTCCAAGAAAACCCGTTCTTGTTTTACTCAAACCTTCCTTCAGTTTGTCAAAGAGTCCCAATTCTGCCTCCTGAAAGTATTTTATTGCCTCGCCGGGTCTTTAATCCCCGGAAGCCTGAACAAGTCTGTCTCCTCACCGCCTGTTCCCACTCATGATATCCCCTCATTTTTCTTTTGTAGTAAATAATTATAAGTGCTAAGTGCTGCCTTTGCACCTTCACCTGCTGCCACAATGATCTGTTTTTCCGGCACATTAGTGACATCGCCAGCAGCAAATATTCCTTCGACACTTGTCTTGCATTCACAGTCTACCGCTATTTCTTGTAAGTGATTAAGTTTTACTAAACCTTTTGCAAATTCGCTGTTGGGTATCAGTCCTATCTCCACAAGAACCCCGCTTACAGACAGGGTTTTATCTTCACCCCCGTCTTTAGAGGATATAACTATATTTTCTACCCTATCTGTTCCCCTAATCTCTTTAACTAAATGTCCCGGATAAAACTCTACTTTATCGGATTTTTTCGCCCTTTCTATTAATGTCAAGTCAGCTGTCAAAGTAGGCATAACCTCTATCAGGTAAATTCGTCCTGCATATTTGAGAAGGTCGATTACTGCGGTTAATGCAGAATTTCCCCCTCCTATAACAGCTACATCCATCTCGCCAAAGAGTGGAGCATCACAGGTAGCACAATAACTTACTCCTCTTCCCACTAATTCTTTCTCTCCAGGGACATTTAGAGGTCGGGGACGTTTACCGGAAGCAATAATTACTGAACGGGATTTGAACTTTTTATCAGTGGTAGTGGAGACAATGAAACCTTTATCATCGGTAGTTAGATTTGAAGCCTTCTCATCTATTAATAGAGCGACAGGAAATTGTTTAACTTGCTCTTCAAACTTTCTCATCAACTCAGGGCCTGTTACATATTGGTAGCCCATGTAATTCTC